>JAQUWF010000030.1 GCA_028692975.1 Lachnospiraceae bacterium | reverse complement strand
TTTGCATAATCTATCCGTTCTGCCTTCCGATCTCTTATCTGTATGAATTTTTCTTTGTCAGCTTCCGATATTGCCGCTGACTGAAGGACGTTATTATGGCGGTCATATTCCCGTCCAATATCATCTATCAGACTTGCATATGCCATGGCAAAATCCGGTTGTTTCGCAGATTTCAACGTCAGCATGATCACCGGATACTGTTCCTGCTCTTTGGTGTATCGTTCCCCTGCCTCCATGATCTTCAATCCTGTAAAAAGTTCTCGATTGCTCTTGCCATCTTCTGGAACCTCAAAGAAACATTTCAACATGCTCATATTCAGAGTTTTCCCAAAACGCCTCGGCCTGATGAACAAGTTCACCTTTCCCTTTTTATCCAGCAGTTCTTTAATAAACCATGTTTTATCTACATAGTAATATTCTTTTTCAATCATATCAGCAAAATCATCAATCCCGATTGGCAATGGTGTATATGACATCTGATATCCCTCCATATCTGCTATGGTGCTGGCAACGTCAAGCCCTTCACACCGACAATATTCTTATATTATACTGGATAACCAAGACAAATACAACCGGTGGCTGTTGTTCATCGTTTCACCGCGTTCGCCGCCAGCAGCTTGCGCAAAAAAACCAGGGACATCACACGGATTGTCCCCAGTCTTGATTTATCTATTTTGATGACACACTATTTCACTATAACGGAAACGATCGTAACGATCGCCCAGACAAGAAGTAATACCCCATTCAATTTTGCTAAAATATTTAATACTGTGCTCTGTGCCTTTTCTCTTGTGAACATGACTTTAAGATTCATGAGAGATAACGGCAATATCAGAAGTGCGTATCTTGAAATATATGTGCTGCTTCCACGATAAAGTGCGTAACCAAACACGATCCAAACAAGCGTTAAGACGGTCAATGTTATAGTTTGAAATAATTTCATATTCTGTTGTCTCTTAACGGTGATACTTGCTGTCAAATTTTTTTCCGCCATAATCCATTATCCTTTCTTAGATAACATACACCAAGTGGCCTATTCCTCAGTTTTTTCTTTTTTGGATAATTCTTCTTTGGACAACATAACACTGCCTGTTTCGGTAAAGTTTTTCACTGCTTTATCAATCGTGAGCCCCGGTTTGCCGCACACGTTAAAATTTTCTATTGTATTTCCCGGAATACCACCTATGTTGAATTTTTTTGCAGAGTCTATAACTTTATCAAATAACCCTTTTTCGCTCATAACATATCTCCTTTCCGGAACAAATATAGTTAATTCCGTATCTCCCTTGTCCTTTGATAAAAGGATAATCTATTTTCAACTAAATGTCAACTATTTCATACATATAGGAACAAAAAAATTCAGTCTTCATAAAAGATAGACTGAATTTCTACAAAAACTTCGCTATTCGGTTTTCTCAAAATTATAACAACAACTGTTATATATATTTGAATTAATTTACTCTCTATGTCTTATTATAAAAACAGCTATAATTTCTACCAAAATTGTTGTGTCATAAACCCACTGTAACGTATTGGCAAATTGATGATAGCCTGTTTGTTCATGAGGGTAACTTGCATTACCTGTGATTTCTGCAATAAGATTTATAATGAAAATAAGCCAAATGAATGCAACGATACTCGCTTTTCCAAAAATTTTCCATCCACGCTCATCACGATTTCGTTTCCGCACAATCATAATAATAAATATTACGGTAACAACCACTCCCAGCTCTACACCTATCCTAAAAAAAGTTCTACCGGAAATCAGATTATGAAACGCTTCAAGCATCTTTCCACTCCTCCTTAAAATCAAATAAATCCTCTATGGTAACCCCGAAAACCTTCGCGATACTATACGCCAGCAACATGGACGGATTATATCGGTTCCGTTCAAGCTGCATAATCGTCTGGCGGGACACGCCAACCAGGTCCGCAAGTTCCTGCTGCGTCATACGTTTGGTTGCCCGATACACATGAATTTTGCTGTCGAATTTGTACTTGTCCTTGCTCGCCATGTCCGCCATCCTTTCGTTTGATTTCTGCCCTCGATTATAACATATTTCTTACATTTTGTAATGGGGAAATGTATTTTAATGGAACGTGCACCTGGATCTTCCACAGCCAATACCGACACCTATTCCCATTCCCACAAGAGAAATAATAGCGCCGATTAGTATCATTACAAATTCAGGCATATTGATTTTATGAAAAGTAACCATATTTGCCATGCTGAAAGTTCCATATTCTGCAAGCATATACATTATCCCAAATATAATTGAAAAAAACCATTTTCTGCTCTCCCAGTAGTTATTTTTTCCAATGATCATAGAAACAACAAAGGTTGTGATCGGGAGCAGTATCCACAAAAACATGACGCTGTACCACAGGGCATCCGAGCCGCTGGTAAAAAGCCAAAATGAAATAAGGGCAATAGACCAAATTCCAAGATAGGCTGCCAGCAGGATCATCCTGGATAACCGATTTTTACGCTTACCTGTATCCGTATTTTCTTCAAAATAGTCCACATCGTTTGACATAGGCGGTCCTCCTTTTTCTTTGCCTATATCATAAACCATAGAAGTTCTATTGTCTATCAAATCACATTGCCCTATACAGTTTCCCTTGTCAAAATACCTTTATATCATAATCTTTCAATCGCTTTCGCCTGCGAATCCAAGGTTAGATTTATTTCATCATACTTCTCATTTCCCTATTTTTCTTTATCCATGACGCAGCAAAATGTACCAACCACTCAAAAATGAATATAATAACAATATATTTACTTTCACGCGGATAAATTTTATTATTCAAGCATGAAAGTAACGATGGATGAGAATTATAGATACACATATTCTTTGTTACATCAATATTTTTTCAATTTCGGCAATTCTAACAGCATTTCAACTGCCTCATGCACTGTTGTAAATGTATGTGTTCCCTTAAAAAGCCATTCATCACTTTCTTTATTTTCTTCCTCTGTTCTCTCCGGCATTCCATCTGATTTCAGACGTTCTAATGTCCATCTCCCATTTTTGATGGCTATATCATACTTCTGTGCAATATTGGCTGTTGCCTCATAATTCCCTTTATCATAAGAAGGATTATATGACTGCACTGTTTTAAGTATCCTGTCCTTATCCGCAGGCATCGCCATGGCTGGAGCAATTCTTTCATAATGTAATAGAAACCAATATTCAATGCAACAACTGGTCATAAGCAACCTAATTCGAATCGGATGCTTTCGCTTTCGTGACGCAATAATATCTTTTAAACATTTAAAATTTTCTTCCCACTGATCCGCCTTTTCTATTTCTGTATCAAAGAAAAACCATATTTCATCCAATTCCTCTACATCCCCATGAAATTTTACATTTCCGCGATAATATGCCCTTGCTGTTGCGAATGTCCCTTTTTCCCGGTGTATCTGAATTCCTGCCCGATCAGAAAAAGTTCTGCGCAGATATATCGAATATACCTCTTCGCTTTCTCCCTCCCAGAATACATAGATTGTCTTTTTGGCCTGCATGTTTTTTGTTTTTCTTGCCATTTATTCCACCCCCTTAATGGATGGAACCGCACCAAATTTGCCCAACAGATATGCCTTTTGAATGTTCATATCATTTCTTACATTAAAATCAGCCAGAGAATATAACTCAGAGGCTCCGTTTTCATTATCCTTGTCCACAAAATATATCTGATCCCTACGCAGTATTTCCTGATTTAATAAAGCTGTCTCATGGGTAGTAAATATAATCTGTGCATTTGTGGTATTGCTTTTTTTTTCATGATAACGGCTAAGTACATATTCCACCAGCATCCAATGCATTTCTTTTTCCAATTCATCGACAATAAGTACTCCCCCCTCTGTCAATGTTCTCTCTATGGCAGGTGCCAGAGACATCAATCGGCGCGTACCATCTGATTCATCACTTAATGTTAGTTCAAATTGATTGGTTTTGCCGCTTTTGTTACAGCCTGTATGATAGGTTGTACTTTTCAGCTGTCCCATGCTCAGACTATTCTCTGCTTCACTCCCATTCTGCCGCAATGCCTCACTAAACGCTTTCAATGCAGAAACCATGCCTCTCATTTGTTCTGGAATATTTTTGTTTCCAATTTCGATTTCTTTTTCATTGATTTCAAAACTCATATCCTCAATACCCACATCCGCAGTTTTCGCCGCTGATACGATTGCCTGCAACATTTCCTCGTCCTCTTTGTAATCGATGAGATTTCGGTTAATATCTGTATACTCATTTGCGAACAGTATCTTTTCCCTAAACCATTTCATGGCGGTAATGCATGGTGCATAATTCATGGTACAGGAAATAGCAAAGAAGAGTTGATTGCTTCCAACTGCTTCTTTGATTAATTCTTTGCGCTTCATTTCATTATCTTTTGGAAACTGAAAACTTTGCCCATTACGCTCAAAAATATGCTTTTCTCTTTTGTTTGGCCATGCTCTCAAATATTCTGTGATTATCTTTTCTCTGGTAGCCGAAAAACCGTAAACATATTTTATTTTATCTTGCATATAGCCAAACTCAAAGACTGTTGGTTCTTCTGCTGAGTAATCATTTAGAAGAAATGGCCTAACCGGGATGCTTGCATTTTCCGTCTGTGTCTTTTGCGCATTACATATGAATTGAACTGCCAGCCACATGGCTCGAATCAGATTTGTCTTTCCTCCACCGTTTTTCCCAAATATTGCGGCGGCTGGTAAGTATTTACTTTTCCCTATTGTAAACAGGGTATCTGAAGAGTCTTGTATTCCAGCAGCCTCCATATCCAAAACTGCTTCATCACGAAGAGAACGATAATTTTTCACTTTAAAATATAGCAACATATATATTACCTCCTTTTTCTTTATTATACCCATATTTATATTTTTATCAATAAATTTCGTGATTATTTCTCGTTTTCCTATTTTATTTTTCTCATTTTATTTTTTATCATCCTCAATAATGGATAGTCAAATGACGTTGGATACTAAAAAAACATTGCTGAAACAAAAAAGACCAGACACAATTCACATTCACGCGAATTGCACCTAGTCTTAAATATAATTTTATTAAATCCGAACTCCTTTCGCCAGTAGTTTTTCTTCCCCGTGGCTTTTCAGGTATTCCCTTTCTACATGCTGCATGATTTTTAGCGCCCGCAGGAGTTCCTGTCCCTGGGTTTCGGTGAGGTAATATTCTATATGAAACGGGTATCCCCCATAACTTTGCGTGTCCACAAAACCAACTTGTATCAACTCTTTTAACTGTTTTAAAAGCATTCTTTGTGTGATACCATCGATTTCTTTTTCAAGCTCCACAAGGGAAGTTGGCCCCAGCCGTAATCTCCACAAAATAATTGGTTTCCACTTATCTTTTATCATCTCACGGGTCAATTCCAATGGACAGATGAATTTCTCACGCATTTTCATCTTTTCACCTCCCAAATCACGAAAAATCATATTGCTTTTCATCCAGAGTCAGCACTCCTACGAATAGTAATCCCTACACATCCTCCTTCGGTTTCATCTTCCAAAATACAATATTCATCAGAATGACAATCAGCACCACCGCGATTATAGCGGCCCAAAATCCTATGTTCAGGCCGAGAAACTGTGTGGTTCCAAAAAGTTTAATCCAGATAGTTGTCCATTTCATTGTTCATACCTCCTTAGAGTAATTCGCCATAATGGCGTACATACGCTTTTTTCAAGCTGGTTGCAAGACACATATACAGCAGGATACACGGGATCAGATAAATAAAATAGGTCGCCGGCAGTGCCACAAAGCCCAGTATTCTGCCCAAACTGGTAAATGGGATGATGGTCAGCAGTGCGATTCCTGAGCAGGTCAGAAGCGTTAACGGCGCTGACGCATGGCTCTGAATGAATGGCAGTTTTTTTGTACGGATCATGTGAATGACCAGTGTCTGGCTCCACATGGATTCCACGAACCAGCCGGCCTGAAACATTGCGGTATAAGTAGTCTGTATCTGTGCAAGTTCTGCCCCACTGAAGTGATTTGCAAGGTCATTGTACAGCACGCCGCCGGAAACAACCAACGGGCAGAATACAAAATACATAAAAATATAAGTGGTAAAATCAAAGATGGAACTGGTTGGCCCAATCCAGATCATAAAACTGCCGACGGAGGATGCATCCCACTTTCGCGGAACCGCAATAAACTCCTCATCCACATTATCCCATGGGATGGCTGTGCAGCTTAAGTCATAGATCAGATTCAGCAAAATCAGGTGAATACTTTCCATTGGTAAAAACGGCAGCAGCGCAGAAGATACCAGCACAGAGAACATATTGCCAAAGTTGGAGGATGCTGTCATCTTGATGTACTTTATCATATTGGCATAGGTTTTCCGGCCCTCAATAATGCCCTCTTCCAGCACCATCAAATCTTTTTCCAGCAGAATAATATCGGCGGATTCCTTTGCCACATCCACGGCAGTATCTACGGAAATACCAATATCGGCAGCCTTCATCGCTGCGGCATCATTGATGCCATCCCCCATATATCCAACGGTATGCCCGGCATCGCGCAGGATTGTCACCACACGGGATTTCTGCTCCGGCGTCAGTTTGGCAAACACATCCGTGACTTCTGCCGCTTTTGCCAGTTCCTCGTCTGTCATGCGGTCAAGATCAGTCCCCAGCAGCATATTGCGTACTTTCATGCCCACCTGTTTGCAGATTGTACGTGTAACCTTATCGTTGTCACCGGTCAGAATTTTTGTGGTAACACCATGTGCTTTTAAGGCTTTGATGGCATCTGCAGTGGACTCTTTCGGCGGATCAAGAAATGCCAGATAGCCAATCAATACCATATCGCATTCATCCTTGACTCCAAATGCTCCCACCGGGGAAGGATCGTTCTTTTGTGCAATAGCAATGACACGCATACCATCCTCATTCAAGTCATTTACGGTTTTCAAAATGTTGCAGCGCAGTTCTTCGGTCAGCGGCTGTGCCGTTCCATCCACCTCAGCATATGCACAGATAGAGAGCATCTCTTCCACTGCCCCCTTGGTCACAATCTGGGTTTTACCATTTTTGTCCTGCACTACGGTGGACAGGCGGCGACGGGCAAAATCAAAGGGGATCTCATCTACCTTAATATAATGTTCGGACAGATCAATCAGCTGTGAATCCTCCGCTTCTTCCTCCTCCGTCTTGCGAATGATAGCCAGATCCATGAGATTTTTATATCCGGTTTGAAAATAACTGTTCAGATAGGCATGACGAAGCACCCGCACATCCTCTTTTCCGTTCACATCCAGGTGATATTCCAGCACGACCTGATCCTGGGTCAAAGTTCCCGTTTTGTCGGTACAGAGAATATCGATGGCGCCAAAGTTCTGAATAGAATTCAGATTCTTTACGATGGTCTTTTTCTTACTCATGGCAACTGCTCCCTTGGCAAGGCAGGTTGTTACAATCATGGGCAGCATCTCTGGGGTCAATCCAACCGCAACGGAAATGGCAAATAAAAATGCCTGCAGCCAATCCCCTTTGGTAAATCCGTTTATAAAAAATACCACTGGCACCATAACCAGCATGAACCGGATCAGCACCCAGGATACCGCATTGACACCCTTGGTGAAACTTGTTTCCGCAGCCTCGCCAGCCACGGCTGAAGCCATGGAGCCAAACAGTGTGTGATCCCCCGTACATACAACAACGGCAGACGCGCTGCCTGAGATCACATTACTGCCCATAAAGGCAATGTTTCTATAATCTGTGATGGCATCACATGGATCGCTTACATTTGCCAGTTTTTCAATGGGTTCACTTTCTCCTGTCAACGATGACTGGCTGATGAACAAATCCTTTGCTTCCAGGATTCGTACATCTGCAGGAATCATATCACCCGCGGACAGATGAACGATATCACCTACAACTGCCTCATCCAGCGGAATTTCCTGCATTACCTGCTCCTTTCTGTCAACGGTACAGGTAGTCGTAATCATAGCCAGCAGTTTTTCCGCCGCATTTCCGCTGCGTGACTCCTGCACAAAACGCAGCGTTCCTGAAATGATCACCATGGTAAGAATAATTACAACAGTCAGGCAGTCAAAATCCTCCGGTGTATTTCCGAATAGGCCCATCAGGGGAAACAACATATCCGTCACCCCTGACACCAGTGCCAGGCAGAATAAAATACCGGTAAATGGATTCACGAAGGCTTCTGTCAATCGTTTAATAAGAGATTTCTTTTTTTCACGGGTTATTTTGTTTTCACCATATTGCGCACGGTTGGCCGCAACTGACGCTTCATCCAGCCCTCTCAGACTGGAATTCATACTTTTCAAAGTTTTCTTGATGGGATGTGTTGCTGCATAGTGGATGCGGCGCTCCTGCTCCTCACGCAGAATGGTCTTTTCTGTTATTTTATGTCCCTGCATCCGGTTATTCATTTTTCTATTCATTGGTCTTACCTCCTTTTTTTCTTTTTTCATAAGCCTTTTACAGTATAAAAAAAACACAAGGGAAATCACATGGTCAAAACCTTGCGTTTTCCTTGCGTTTTTGCAAGAAATCTATATGCACTTTAGAGATTGTCGTTGAATTTATAACCGATTCCCCAAATGGTCAAAATGTATTCCGGTGCATCCGGGTTTGGTTCAATCTTTTTTCGCAGTTTTCGGATAAAAGCCATGATATTGCTATCTGACAGCAAAAAGTCCTCTTCCCAGACTGCCCTGTAAATCTGCTCTTTTGTAAATACCTCACCGCGATTTTGGATGAGAAAATATAAAATATCAAATTCTTTCGGTGTCAGATTCACCTCACTGTCACGAAGCATTACTTTCCGGCTCTTGGGATGTATGGAAAGTTCCCCGATACAGATACCATCCTCTCCGGCAGTAGGAAAGGTATCCCCCTCGCCCTGCGCACCCAGCATCAGTGTTTGGGTTTCTCCGGTCAGCATTTCCTGTACACCAGCCAATAGTTCTCCGGCACAGGGTGTCTTGGGAGGCTCCTGTTTTAATTTTTTATAGAGCCATTGAGACAGGATGGAATCCATTGGGATAAAGCTTATATTCTTTTTCAATGCAATCCCTCCTCTCAAAGTAATTCATGGTACCGCTTTTGATACAGACTCTTGGCGGCTGTGGTCAGCAGCATATAAAACACCACCATCAGCAGCAGGAATCCAAAATATGGGAGTGGGAGTCTGGTCAGTCCCAGTACGGCTGCCAGGGGCGTCGTAGTCAGAAACGTAAACGCGACGATTCCAGCCAGTGTAATGAGCAAAACAGGATTGGAGGCCCTGCTTTGCAGGAATGTGACTTTCCTTGTGCGCAGCAGATGCAGGATCAGCACCTGGGTCCACATGGATTCCAAAAACCAGCCCGTCTGGAAAATGGCAATATACTGCGCCTGCATCACAGGATCCGCCAGTTGTGTATAGGTCAACCCGCTACATAAGGCTGGGCACAGAATAAAATACAAAAACAGAAAGGTCAGGATATCAAATACTGAACTGATTGGCCCAAAGGCGCACATGAACCGCCCCAGCGTTTTCCCTGACCAGGCACGCGGTGTGACCATATCTTCCGCATCTACATTGTCCCATGGCAGAATAATGCACAGGGCATCATAAAGCAGATTCAAAAGTAAAAGCTGAATGGCTGTCATAGGCAGGAAGGGCAGCACTGCACAGGCGCAGACAATGGATAGCATATTGCCGAAATTGGAACTTGCTGTGATTTTAATATATTTAATCATGTTGGAAAAAGTTTTTCGCCCTTCCAAAATCCCCTGTTCCAAAACCGTGAGATCTTTTTGCAGCAAAACCACATCTGCGATATCTTTCGCCGCATCCACGGCAGTATCCACGGAAATACCCACATCTGCCTCACTGAGCGCAGGTATATCATTCATACCATCCCCCAGGAATCCTACGGTATGGCCGTTTTCCCGCAGTGCATTCATGATCCGGACTTTTTGCCCCGGTGCCAGTTCCGCAAATACATCCGCCTGTTCCACTATGGAGCAAAGATGCTCATCGGAAAGCTGATTGATTTCCGATCCTGTCAAAACCCAATCTACGGGAATTCCCACTCTGCGGCAGATAGATACCGCGATTTCTGCCCTGTCCCCGGTTAAGATTTTAGGACGTACCTGTAATTTTTTCAATGCCTGAACGGAACCGGCAGCGGATTTTTTAGGTGCGTCAAAAAAAGCCAGATACCCCATAAGCGTCAGATCTTTTTCATCCGCCGAAACGATGGTATCCTGTGCGCCAAGGCTTTTGTGGGCGATGGCGATGACCTTCATACCGTCTTCCAGCATCTCATCCACAATAGCCGTCACATTCTCAAATCCACTGTTCTCCATTGGAAGGACCTTTCCCTCATATTCCACAAAACTGCAATGGGAAAATATCTGCCCGATATCACCTTTAACAATCAGCTCGTGCATCCCGTTTTCATCCGCAACCAGCGTGCTGACAAATTTGCGGCTGTAGTCAAAGGGAATCTCATCTGCCTTGTGAAAACGTTTTACCAGGTCGGCGTAGATGGCCTCCTGCTTGGGCATGGTGCGGCAGGCGAGTATTGCATGATCAATAGGATTGCGCACGCCAGAATGATAAAAACTGTTCAAATAGGCAAACTGCAACGTTCTTGCATTTTCATTTCCAAGAACATCCATATAATATTCAAGCAAAATACTTTCGTTGGTCAATGTTCCTGTTTTATCCATACAAAGCACGTCCATGCTGCCAAAACCCTGCATGGCGTTAATATTTTTCACAATAGTCTGCTTTTTAGACAGGGAAAGGCTGCCCTTTGCAAGGCAGGCCGTAATGACCATGGGAAGCATTTCCGGAGTCAGCCCCACTGCCACAGAAAGCGCGAATACAAAAGATTCCACCCAATCTCCCTTGGTAATGCCGGAAACCAGAAATACAACTGGTACCAGAATGATCATAAATCGAATCATAACCCACGCAATGGAGTTGGCACCCTTTTGAAAGGCCGTGGAGCCATCGGAGTCGGGACGAATAAAATTGCCGTATAACGTGTCCTTTCCAACAGCCAGTACGATACCCTCTCCTTTTCCGCTGATGACGGTAGTTGCCATAAAAGCAAGGTTGTTCAGTTGTGTTATGGGAATCTGCTCCGAGTACTTGCTGGTACGGCTGTCCTTTTCCAGGATCGCACTCTCCCCTGTTATAGCTGCCTGGGAGATAAACAGATCCTGCGTTTTTATCAATCTTAAATCAGCCGGAATCCTGTCTCCCGGGGAAAGAAAGACCAGATCGCCTACCACAAGATTTTCCGCTGGAATATCAATCAGCACACCCGCCCGCTTGACCGTGACGCTGGCATGAATCAGCCGTTCTAACTGATCCGAAGCGTTCTTGGCGCGAAGTTCCTGTACCAGCCGAATGGTACCACTGATCAGTATCATAACGCAGATAATCGCGACCGTGGTGATATTTCGACTGAAATCAGAAACCAGCAGAACATCCGTAATCAGAGAGACCGCTGCCAAAACGAACAGAATAATGGTAAAAGGATTCACAAAAGCTCGTCGAAGACGATACCACAGCGTATCATTTTTCCTTTCGGTCAGCTGATTTTCTCCGTATTGCTCCCCCATGATCTCCACCTGTTCCAGCGACAAGCCGTCCGGTGACGTAGGAATATCCTCATATATCTCCGCTATGTCACGATAAGCATACTTTTTCATACGGCTGTTGAGCAGCGTCGATTTCGGCAAAATAATTCCCCCTCTCTCTTTTCGTATGTTGTTATTTTAACACATAGCGGCCCGGAAGGCTTTTATTTAATTCTTGTTTTTTTCTTGCGATTGCAGTGCCAGTCCCATAGTTTTTATGACTGTCCATGCATCGTTAACCTTTTCACTGGCTGTCTCTGCGCTTACGGTTAAAGTAGTCCAACAGCCTTAACGTTGCGAAACCAAATATAGTAGTTCCCACAAAAAACAGGACTGCAATATGCACCATCTGTTCTGTCTTAGCCCCCATTTGGCTATAGCAGAATATCAATACCGTGGTAAATAAAGCTGCACATACCACACTGATTAAAATATCATTCTTCGGCGTACTTTTCACTCTTGATCCGGTGGACCAGGTTCCATTGTATAGCATAATCCCAATATAAGTCACGCCACCGATCAACAAGGTTAACGTTTCCCCTATAACGGTCACCAGACTGCCTGTCACCATCAACTGTATCACGATCATGACTGCACAAATCCCAAAAGCGAGGCCAAATGCAATATTCCCGGCTTTCGCAGCCTTTTCTTTCTCTAACTTACTATAATCTGCAACCTGAGACAACGTCTCCTTTAATTCCTTATCCATACTCTCGCCCTTCCTCTCTCCATTGATAATTTCCCTGATATCCACATCATAAAAATCTGCCATTTGAATGAGGACACTCAAATCCGGCATATTTGTTCCTGTTTCCCAACGAGAAACCGTTCGTCCTGATACCAAAAGTATCTCTGCTAACTGTTCTTGTGTTAATCCTTTCCCCTTACGGAGCATCTTTAAAAATGCTCCGATTTTTCTGGTATCTGTATCCATTGTCCATTCCTCCTCTTGTATCAAGACTACCATTTATAATAATAAAAAGACACGACACAAAGCGAGAAATGTCATGTATTTATGATTAGACACGGCTGTCTATACTTATAAATCCAGATAAATATTTAACTCATCATAGACAAAGGTCCGGAGTTACCCTCAGTTTTGCGGATTCCCCCTGACCTTTCTCTTCTTTTACAAAATTTTTTCTATGCAGAATTCTTCCCCTTCTATTCCATAGATATCGTCTAATTTCAACTTCTTATCCACAATCTGAATCGTGCGCAATAAGGGATCGTATTTGCCTACCATACCCGTGAATCGGAGGTATTCGCCTTCCTCTTTCTCCTTGCTTTCTGTGGTATCCTTCTGGAAATAGACCACGGTTATCATGGGATGTTTTCCCTGGGACAGGGATTGCTCAATCTGACCTAATCTTCTGTCTAAGACTTCTTTGGATTCCTCCGACAGATTTTTCCTGGGGACTACGATCTTCTGTTTTGCGATTATGGCTTCCTCATGTCCTTTGAGCGCTGCAAAAGGCGCAAATATCTTCGCCCGGTCCGCGATAGACATGGGCGGATGTTTGATTTTATCTGAAGATTTTAATGGATATTCCATATTCAGTATATCTTCATATTTATTGGTCATGTTTCCTCCCACATACTATGCCTTGTGACCGCCAATCTGGTGGTTTCGCTCAATGGTCGTTGCCCCTTCTTCCAGATTCATTCCCTTTAGAATCGCATTTTTCCCAAATTTCTTTTTGATACTGAGCATAGCTTCCTGCAGCTTCCGTTCCTTTTCCTGTTCTGCCGGATCCGTAAACAGATCAAACTGCTCTAATCCCTCCTGCCCCAGATTATTCGCCGTGAGAGTCACACGTTTTACCAGCAAATTTTTATCTATAATTCGATCATAAAGATCCACCACTGCCGTCATAATCTTTTTCGTACTGCTGCTTCTGGTACCAAGATTTGCCGTGCCATGGGCAGATTTGGGTACGGTTCTGCCATAATGATCTACTTTGACCGCACCTTTATAATTCCCCTTGTTCAGAGAACATCGGTCATAGCCAACCGTCAGCGTCAGACTGTCTGTGGCGGCACCTCTTTCTACCAGGTCCAGCACCAGAAGATCGGTCATTTCCTTGACGATAATCCTTGTCTTCGCTGCATCATAAGGACACGGCAGCACCTGTCCTGATGCAATGCAGTTGGTCGCAGGTCTGTAACTTTTTATTTCCGCCATGCCGCAGGGTTCATATCCCCATGCATGATCTATAAGGATTTCCGCATCAATGCCCAGCATCTTATATAGGATATCCTCATTATGCACAGACGCCCTGGCAATGTCTCCCATGGTATACATACCGCTTTGCTCCAATCGTCTGGCAATCCCGCCTCCCACTCTCCAGAAATCCGTGACAGGCCGATGCTCCCACAGCATCTGCCGATAAGAGCGTTCATCCAGCTGGGCGATCCGCACACCATTGGCATCTGCCTTCACGTGCTTCGCCACAATATCCATGGCTATCTTGCTCAGATACAGATTTGTACCAATACCTGCCGTCGCCGTAATGCCTGTCTTTCCCATCACATCCTGAATCATTCGCGCGGCAAGTTCCCGTGCCGTTACCTGATACATACCCAGATAATCTGTCACGTCTATAAAAACCTCATCAATGCTGTACACATGTATATCCTCTGTGCTGACATACTTCAGATAAATCTCATAAATATTCGCTGACACTTTTATATATTCCGCCATCCTGGGCGGTGCGACTATATATTGAATGGTTTTGCCTGTCTGCTGGCGGATTTCTTCGACCCTCTGCACTACCTCAAACAGCCTTGCCCGACCAGATATCCCATATGCTTTAAGGGATGGGGACACCGCAAGGCAGATGGTTTTTTCCGTGCGGCTGGCATCGGCCACAACAAGATTGGCCTTAAGTGGATCCAGGCCGCGTTCCACACATTCTACCGAAGCATAGAAAGATTTCAGATCAAGTGCAATATACATTCGCTTTCCTGGCACAACTCACACCTCCCAAAATTGTTCCAGTTTTTAAGTAATTTTTCTAAAAGAGCATCCGTTGGTCGAACGGATGTTCTTGCAATTTGATTATATTTTATCACACAAGTCCCAAAAAAGAAAGGGGCTAAATACTATTTTTAAGTGCTTGATCTTTGTTGAACTCGCCAGCCCATTCAAAGCCTTTTTTCGCCATGATGACTGCAATAATTTCATTGATGACAGCTGCCGCGGCTATGGTCCCTTGTATGATTTTGGCACAGTCTGGTGCTGCGCTGTGAAGAGCCGAAACCGCAATACTGGCGAACACCAGTGATACGCCAGAATGAGGCAGCAGAGTAAAACCAAGATACTTTTGCACCGTTTCCGGCATCTTTGTTGCTTTTGCTCCAATACGTGCACCAAAATATTTACCGCAGGCGCGGGTAACAATATAAATGACCGTGAACAGCCCGGCTCCTAAGATGGCATGATAATCTAAGGGCGCCCCAAGATTAAGAATTACAACAATTAAGGAAATACCTAGAATCGGATTAAAATCTGCTACAATCTGTTCCAGCCGTTCTTCAGATACAATATTGGAGAATGCTGCCGAAAATGCCATACCCATCAGCATAAAATTAAGAACCGGAGAAGGCATCAGATAGGCGTTGCACAAAAACCCGATAATGGCCGTTAGTAGTATCATTCCAACCAGAATAGAAAGGGTCACTGCCTTGCTGTGTTCCTTTTTCAGCAGGAATCCGGCAGGGATTCCGGTTGCCACACCAATCACCAACGGCAGCAGAATCATCACTGGGATCATCCAGATCGGCATAGCCGCGCCGGAAATACTGCGTGCCACAATAGCGATGGTAGTAAAGAAAACTGCAACTCCTACCATATCATCCAGCGCCGCCATAGGAATCAATGTTTTTGTCACCGGACCCTCTGTCTTGAATTCCCGCACAATGGACAATGCCGGGGCTGGCGCTGTGGCAAGGGCAATACCACCAAACAAAAAAGCAAGATAAACCGAAATGTTACTAAACGCAAATACGATTGCAAATACGGCAGAAACCAGCACAAAGGTGCCCAGTGATTGCGTGAGTGTTGTTATGATCAGGGCTTTGCCATATTGCCTCATTCGTTTCCAGACAAGTTCTGTTCCAATCATCAATCCAACCGCACATTCCAACACGTGAATAATATTTTGATACCACCCGGTACTTAGCAGTTCGTTTGACACAAGTGAAAACGCATAAGGACCGAGGATCATTCCACTGATCAGCCAGCCCAGGATAGAAGGCAGTTTCAATTTTGATACCAGTTTTCCAATGATAAAAGCGAGTACAATGGCCGTAAGCCAACGTAAAATCAGAACCATCATTTGTCTTCACCCCGCTTTGCAATTCCGTACAGCATGAAATCAAGCATTTTGGATAGCCCTATCTCATGGGTTACCATGGTGTCCGCAAAGGATAGTCCGTGAGCAGCGGGGGAACTGAAATAGCCGTTAAACATCTCCTTCATCAATCTGAAATACCGTATGGCATCCTCTTTTGTCACATCGGAACGCAGGCAGATAGTTTCCAGCATACGGCTGCACAAATCAAGATTAAAATCATCGAACTCTATGCGCACTTTTGCAATATCTTCTTTCAGAGATATGGGCGGCTGAAGCACAGATTCAAAGAACAGCCGGGCTTCATTCTCGTTCTCACGAAAAAAGGAAAGTCTGGCTTTTACGTACCGCTGCAGATCGTTTCCGATGTCCTCACCATTCAGGTATTCAGTCAACGTATGAAAGCATCGCTCCACACAGGCAAGATACAGTGCGTCTTTGTTTTCATAATTGTGATACAGCAGCCCTTTGGCAATCCCTGTGCTGCAGATATTATTAAGAGACGCACCAGCATAACCATTTGTACCGAATTCATTCATTGCCGCTATAAGAATTTTTTCTTTTG
Source organism: Lachnospiraceae bacterium (assembly GCA_028692975.1). GTDB lineage: Bacteria > Bacillota > Clostridia > Lachnospirales > Lachnospiraceae > JALENY01. The sequence goes on along the minus strand of JAQUWF010000030.1, from coordinate 16,426 downwards.
TCAATTCTGTTTTCATTTCTTTTCGCATAAAAGTCCTCCTATAATATAGACCACTTAGTCTACATTATAGTTATTATGGACCATTAAGTCAATAACTGAATTATTTTATATCCTAGAATCAATCAAAAACAGAGACGGAAGTGTTGAACTCCGTCTCTGCCTTTATCTTATCTATTATTCATTTATCGGTACAAAATACAGATTATCCTGGGCAAACTGCTGGTCTGCCTGATTTTCCGGATAGGCCTGTTTCAAAAAGAGCAGGCTCTCCACCTGATTCACATCGATTACACGGTTGAGATTCGCTATATATTCATATACATTGGTCTCTTCCCCTTTATACCCTGTCACACCTCCACCGGCAAGGCAGGTATATATGGTTCCATCTTTCAGTTGAACACCGGTAAACACAGGTGGCTCTTCATACGTCATATGGGTGGTCTCTTCGCCGTTTTCGTCTATGGCAGTTTCTTCTATTTCCTGTCTCGGGAAATCATATTTCAAGGATATGGATATAGGAGAAAGTTCTGCCTGCTGCACAGTAGCACCGCTGTCTCCCAGAGGAGCATTCAACTCATAGGTTTGGACTTCCTCACTTCCAGTCAATGTCCAGTCAAACGCCCAATCCCCTGGGGCCTTCACTTCTACCGGACCGGCTTTCTCCCCGGCTAAACCAAGATCTTTGAATTCCACATGGATTGGTTTATCGACAAAATATCCCTCCTGGTCACTGGTCATGACAATTTGGTATTCCAAACTTCCATCCTCCATGGTGTAGCTGACTTCCTTATCCCCATATGGCGTTCCATCGGCATGATATGTTTTCCCATCATTTCCAATAACCAGTCCGTCATAGAAAGATCCTGACCATCCGCCTGTGTAATCAGTGCTGCCATCGCCTACCACTACATCTATTCCGGAAAATCCCGGCTCAACACCGTCTTCCGCTTTATAACCTTCTACTTTGAAAGAAAGATATGCGAAATGGTTATCTACGATACTCTGATACGCAGTCACGGTCACATCGCCCTGAGTCACAGACTGATTCACAAAGGAGGCCATCTGATTTTCCTCTAAGGTCTGCCTCTGCTCCTGTGTGGTCTGCAGGCCTTCATCCAGCCCCTTGCTCCACTGTATATACACCGCCGCGCTGACACTTATGGTCCCCACCATCAATGCAACGGCTGCCGCCACCGGCCACATACGTTTTTTCGGAATTTTGTGAACTTCCTGCACCGGTTTGTCCGGAAGCTGGGAAAGCGTATCTGTGTATTTTGCCCACACCTTTTCCGGTACCTCTATATCTTTTTGTAATCCACTGATCATATCATCAAATTTACTCATATTAAAGACTCCTCTCTGCTGCGCAATATGTTTTCCCTTTGAATTCTTCTTTTTTTCTGATTTTGCCGCTGTTTTTATACTGGACTTCCAGCTTTTTTCTGGCTGTTACCAGCCGTCCCCTTACGGTATTTTCATTTACATCAAGAATCTGCGCAATCTCTTTTGTTTTGAAACCGTGCACGTAATACAGCATAACGACGGTGCGGTATTTTTCATCCAGACAGTTCAGAAAATCGCCCCATTCCACATTGGCATATCCCTCTTCCTGAAACCATGTCTCCGGAATACCTTCTTCTATGCTCCGCATGCGCTGTCTGTAGATCACATTACATTTATTGATCAAAATACGCGTCAGCCATGTTTTGAAATATTTATCCTTTTGCAAAGTATCTATTTTTTCCCAACATGTCATAGCCGTCTCCTGCATAGCGTCCGCAACATCCTCATCATTTTTAAGAATTGCCTTCGCCACAGTATACAAAGCCTTCCCCTGCTGCTCCATCAACTGCTGAAACGCTTCCTTATCATGTTTTCTGGCCTTCCTTATTAACAGGTCCATTACAATACCCCTTCTTTCTCGAGAGTCCGGATCTCTCTTGTATGTCTTACACTAATTAGATACGTAAACCACGTATTTTGTTTGATTTTAATTCAGTTATTTTTCCGACAATACCTTTTATGAAAAGTATAGCACAAAAATAGAGACTCCCTATGGAAATCTCTACTTTCATATTTATAGTAAATATAGTTTCCTTACTCCATTATTTTTAACGCTATTTCTTTTGCCGTACTTCCTGAAATATTTTCTTTTTGTATATTATCATCCAAATATATTGCAAAATATTTTGTTTCGTCATTCTTCTCTGAAAATCCTACAAACCATGCCTGGCCCTCAGAACCAGATCCTGTTTTTCCATAAATTTTTTGTGTACCATCATCCTGGATCAGCATAATTTCCTTCAAAATATTCACATTCTTTTCATTGTATATGCTGTCTCCCTCAAAAATTTTTGCCAAAACCTGTACTTGTTCAAAAGGAGATATTTTCAAAGTCGAATCAAGCCAGAAACCATTCAACTCCTCTATTGGGTTTGCATTACTTCCATTCCATTCTGACACATCACAATTTCCATAAGAAAGATCCGTTAGTTCTTTTTGTATTTCATCTTCTCCTACTGCATCGATTACCTGCCGAAAATACCAGATACATGACGTCTGAAAAGCCTCCCGCAGTCCAAGATCAGCATTCCATTCAGGTATAGCATATTGTTCTCCGGTATAATTCATTTTTGATGATGCATCCTCAACTATACCATTCTTTAATCCTGCCAATGTAGAAATCACTTTAAATGTAGAATAGGGCGACACTTCCTGCTCGCACATGTTAGCATTATATAACGAATACATATTATCCTTTGAACTATATAATACAGCGCATCCATTGATACCATGAAATGCGGCGCTCAAATCAATATCGTTTTTTATTATGTCCGAATCAGCCACCTGTATATCTCCCTCGTTTGGACTCTGCTCTTCCACCGGTGTCGGACTCTCATCTGATATTTCTGTTTTAACTGGAGTTTCCGTTATTTCACCGGATTCTCTCTCACTACTTTGTTCCTTACTCGCACATCCTGATATGGAAACCAAGATCAAGATCATGATCATACCACAAAATTTCATCCTTGTTTTCTTCATTTCTTACCCCCTTCAAGTCTACGATTGAATATCTCGTTATTTATAATCCAATTTCCAATTTTTCCTTTACCACATTCTATTTCTTTTTCGAATTTTATGGCCTATGCCTACTAAATACACATATAAAATCATTTATATGCATAAAATATTCTTACCACCATTCATTTACCAGTTGACTATTTATGGTCTATAAGGTATATTGTAAATAGTGGTTGCGCTACGTTGCTTGCGAGGCGCGTGGCCGAAGGAGCTCATGCGTGGGCTCCTTTCATTTTGGAATTTTCCATTTTCTCATTTTATATATGTGCAATCACCCGTAATCTCCGGTAATCAGCGACCCATTCTTTGCCGTCCCAGAGTGTATCTCTGGTGAGATCTTCTGCTTTTTTCAGCACAGCCGCCTGGGTATCTTCCTCCATGACGGACAGTTCAGAAGCAAAAAACTGCTTCATCCAGTTCACCAAGCCCTGATCTCCATCCTTTAATACAGTTGGTCTGTCATAATCATATATTTTATCAATAATAAAGCCATTCGTCTCCAGTAATTCCCAAAAATGTTCTGTGGTGGGAAAATTAAACTTTGGTGCATAGTCAAATCCGTATTCCCCGCAGGCCTCTGCGAAACCTTTTTCCACCGACGCAATATTCCCCTTCGCACCAAATTCACACACCAGAAGTCCCTGGGACTTCAACACCTTATGTATGCCCGCAAGCAATGCATCATGGTCACTGATCCAATGGAACACTGCATTGGAAAAGACCACATCCCACTCCGCCTCAAAGGGCAGGGCCAGCGCATCGCACACGCGAAATTCTATATTGCCAAACTGCTCCTTCGCTTTGTCGATCATATTCCGGGAGGCATCCACGCCCATAACTCTGCTCCCAAGTGGTGCCAGCTGCGCCGTCAGCGTGCCAGTTCCGCAACCCAGATCCAGTATGGTCTGCTCCTTGCAATCTGGTATAAACGCAAGCAGTCCCTTCCCATATTCCGCCACAAAGTCATGTTTATTGTCATATAATGCTGAATTCCATTCCATCTGTCATTCCCCCTTATGCAACACTTTATTTTCTCTACATGCATGAATGTAATTTACGATATTCCGTAGGCGACACTCCGCTGATAGCCTTAAAGGTCTTCATGAAATGCTTCTCATTTTCATACCCAACCTTCCGGCTGATATCCTGTATCTTATCATCCGTCTGCTCCAGCAGGCGCTTCGCCTCGCTGATGCGGATGTTCTTCAGATAATTGACAAAATTAACACCCGTATATTCCTTAAACACAATGGAAAACAGCGAATAATTCATGGAAACGTGGTTGGACACCGTAGCCATGTTCAGATCCGTGGCATAATGGTTCTTAATATATTCAATAGCCAGATATACCTTTTCCTGATTCCGGTCCACATCCATATGTGCTCTGAGCAGACGCTTCATCTGCGTAAACTGCTGGTCTTCATATGCAATCCAGTCGTCCAACTTCAGGAATTCCAGCGGCTCTCTTCTGGTATCCATGACGTCCGGGTAATTTAATTCCAATCCTTTCCAGATCGCGCGTATCAATTCCAATATCTCCTGGGCATCATACCGTCCATGCTGTCCCTGGAAATAAAGATTGTGCAGTTCCCTCTGGGCTGTCTCCAACCGCTCTGTAGGGAATTGGCGGACAAACTTTTCGGCAAAGCCCTCGGGGATCTCCAGGTGCTCCTGGCTGGCATCCCGCTCTTTCCTGCCGCATACAAAAGAACGGCTGCGCAGCTGCCAGACTTCTTCCAGACCAGGCTTCATATCGTCAAGGGAATGGTATATCGTCTCCCCCGCCGCAAACCCAATCTGCTCATGTTTCAGCATCTCTTCTATCTGTTCCAGCGCCTGGGGACAGCGGGTTTCCGCCAGTATGATCACCGACTGCTGCCGCCCCGCTTCCAGCATCAGTTCCTGCGGCAGGATCGCAGCCAGTCTTTTTGCATCACACCCTGCCATAGCCATCCGGTAGTCTGAGGTACCGAGGTTTTCTTTCACTGCCTTAGCCAGCGCCTCTTTTTCCTTGCTGCCCAGTTCTTTTCCCTCCAACAGCATGTTCAGATGATGAAAAAGTATCCGCTTCCCATTTTCCTTCTGCTGCTGAGCCTGTGCAATATTTGCCTCCATTTTCTGGAGGACTTCCTGTATCTTTTCACGCTTTACCGGTTTCAGTACATAATCAATGACACCATTTTTCAGCATTTCCACCGCATAATTAAAATCATCATAGCCGCTGATTACCGCAGTCTGCGGAATATACTTGCATTCCTGCATGGCCTCCACCAGGGCGATGCCGTCCATTTTAGGCATTTTAATATCCGTAAACATGGCGTCAATCTTTCCCTGCCGGATCAGTTCCAAAGCCTCCAGCCCATTCCTGCATTCCAATATCTGACCGATGGGGACATTCGTTCTTTTCGCCATAACTGCGATTCCCTGCCGGATCATTTTTTCATCTTCCACAATCAATAACGTCTGCATATTATAGTTCCTTTCCGTCCCACGCCTTTTTCTCAGTCATCGGAAGATGTACGCTGATCTTCGTGTAACAGCCCGCTTTGGATGCTACCGTGATTCCATACTCTTCTCCGAAGTTTAACTGTATCCGATCCTGCACATTTTTCAGTCCAATACCATTTCCGCTGCCGCCGCTGACCTCGATTTCTCCTTTTATCTTGTGCATCAAAAGCTGCACATGTTCTTCATCCATTCCGCTGCCAGAATCTGTAATCTCAATAATATAATCATTCTCTGCCATCAATGCCTTTATATAAATCGTCGCATCCTCCGAAAGTTCCTCGATACCATGGCAGATTGCATTCTCGATAATCGGCTGCAAAGACATTTTGGGGATCTGCTGACTGTAAATCTCCCTGGGCATATTTACAGAAAGATGGATTTTAAAATCATACCGCAGATTCATCAGTTGAATGTAGTTGCGGATATAATCGATTTCCTGCTCCACGGTCACATTGCTCTTCGTCCATTTCATCCCATAGCGGAGCAGTTCACCCAACGCGGTAATAGAGTCTGAAATATCATACCGCTCATCGATCTCCGCCATCATTTTGATAGATTCCAGCACATTGTATATGAAATGCGCATTAATCTGATTCTGCAGTGCTTTGATCTCCGAGTTTTTCACCAGGATTTCTCTTTGGATGCCCTCATTCATTAATTCCTTGATCTGATCCATCATTTTATTCATCTGACCACCCAGTTCGCTCATTTCATCCAGACCATCGTCCTCAAAATGAATATCCAGATTGCCGTCCTGCACTTCATGGGTTTCCGCCAGAATCAGATAAAAGCGCTGCAAAATCCTCTGCACCAGATGATTGATCAGTATCGCCATGAGAACAGCCATAACAACCAGAAGGATCACAAAAATACTGCCGATGCCATTCAAAGTAGCAAGATTATCCGTTATGTCCTTCACGAGGATCAGTTCACTGTCCAGCTTGCTCACATAAATATGCGCCGCTACAATATTTCTCCCCTGACATTTTTTGCTGAAGGTCACTGCTGTTTTGTCATTTCCATATTCCCCGGAAATCTCCCCGGCTATTTTTTCCCAGTTCTCGTCCGGCTCCCCATCGAAATGCATGGTGCCATCTTTCTCTATAAGACACCCCCAGCCCTCGTCCATGGTGTCGTATATTTCCGGAAACATATCTGCCATGGTCATGGCCGCTTCTATAGTACCGATCTTCTGCTGATCCCGATTATAGACCGGCGTGATCAGCCCGATGAGCTGGCCACCACCCACAGTACCGGAATCAAAAATCTGATCGGAATACCCTATTTTCCATCCTTCCGGATCCTGGGCCCAGACCTGTTTCATCATACGGGAATGCTGGTAAAGCACCGGCATCATTTCCTGTACATAATCGTTGCTGCCATATGTGCGCACGCCATACAGTGAGGCATTGTTATTCACCAGTCGTTCCAGAGCCGCAACATCCGTCTCCTTAAAGGAACGAATCTCATCGATGGTAAAATCCTCTCCATCATAGGCTTTTTCCAAAAACATATGCAGTCCCTCATCCTTCAGAAAGAATTGGGTAACCATGTTTACTGCCTTCAGATTGCTCTCCAGCTCTTCCTGGCTGCGTTCCATGTTATACTCCATTTGGCTTATGTTGTCATTTACCACACTCCGTTTAAAGAACATCAGCAGAACAAAAGAAAGACAGATAATGGGCACCATTACCAGAATCCCTAAGGAAGTGGTGAATTTATGATTTAATTTTAATCCGGAAAACCACTCTTTTATTTTCATAATCTATCCCTTACTGTATGCCAAGCTTCTCTTTTGCCAGTTTCATATACTTTGTTTTCTGATCCTGCACCAGAGCAAAACCCAGTTTATCTCTTTTCTGCACAAAAGATGACAGCATCTGATCAAATTCCTCGTCACTGCCTGCAAGCAGCAGATCCGGCAGCGTCGTGCTCCAGAGTTTGTTGATCTCATCATATATGGATGCCACCCTCGTCCCCTGAGGCAGTTTATAATCATACTGTCCGCCATAGACGGCATAGGGCCAGGACCATTCCTTCATCTGTGAAACATATTCCGGTGTTTCCTGTGGATATTTCGATGGCATAGTCAGACTCTGGAACATCCAGTATCGGTAATCCGCCCCATACTTTTCATCATAAGCCTGCCGGTCTGTATTTAATAATTCCTGCACTTTGGGGTTTACTTTCACCTGACCATCCACCATATCATAGGTAACGCCTTCCACACCCAGATACGTTTCCTTCTGCCCTTCCTCGCTGAGCATGTAGTCCACAAATTTGATGGCTTTCTCTGGATCTTTGCATTTCTTGGAAATCAGGGTAACAGTCCAGCCATTCAGTCCATTTACCGGAAGCCTCGGGTCATCTCCTTTGGAATTTTTCGGTCCATCCACCGCCATATAGATGCTGTCCGGCTTTTCTGCCGCCAGGTTCTTCTGCTGGTCCAGGATATCCGTATATTGATAAAGCATACAAAAATACCGGCCCTGCCTGATCTTTTCATCCATCTGGGTGCGCGTATCCACGAAAATATCCGGCTTTAGATACCCCTCTTCCGCCAGTTTGCGGAACACCTTGAGCCATGAGACATACTCTGGATCCGTGTAGCGGTCATACGCCTCTCCGTCTTTTTCATATGGCACCGCCAGAAAATCCTGCAGATACTTGTCAAAAGAAACGCAGCCCATATTATCAAACACATGGGAGCCTACCGGGATCAGTGGTTTTCCATCCACTTCGGGGAACATTTCCGCCGCCTTTTTTACGGCTGCCTCAAAGCCTTCCTGGGTGGACATATCCGGACTTCCCATAGCCTCATAGATATCTTTTCGCACTAAAAATGTCTCATTAGAAGAAATATTGTCATACGTTTCCAGATCCTTCGGTGTATAGAAGGAATTCGGGTAGCAGTACACATTGCCATCTTCTCCGGTGTACCAGTCCAATGCTGTTTTATCCGCCACATTCCAGAAATTCGTATCGTATTCATCCGCCAGTTCATTGTAGGCGTAAACCATATTCTTATCGATCATTTCCTGTACCTGGGGTTCCCAGCAGCCCAGGGTGATCAGATCCGGCAGGGAATCCGAGCTGATCAGCGCATCCAGCTTCTCGCTCTCGTTTCCTGAAGGTGAAGAAAAACGAACAGAAACATCCGTCTTATGGGTAATAGTCTGGGATACCAGATTTTTGCCCCATTCCCCATTAAACCAGGAAAAGTTCACATACCAGTCCAATACCACCGGCTCATTTTTATCTGCTCTTTTCTGGTGGTCCTGGCTCATCCATATACCTGCCGCTGCTGCCAGCACCGCTATGGTAACTGCACCCGTAACAACGATTTTTTCCAGTTTCATAAAACCCTCCCCAAACTATCATCCTTCTACTATCCATATATGTAACACCATGGTCACGAAGCTGGAAAACACCTCGTTAAGTGTTCCCAGTATACCACAAAAACACTTTAAGAGACAGGTGCAAACGCACTGTCTCTCAAAGCTTCTTTATTCTTTTATTCCTTAACACCACCTGCGGAAATACCGCTTATGATGTATCTGGACAGGAACGCGAACGCGATCAGAATCGGTATAACCGAAACCGCAACTGCCAGATAGATGGCTCCCTGATTTGCTACAATATCCTGTGATGCATTCATGGATGCAATCATAACCGGAAGCGTGAACTTATTCGGTGTAGTCAACAGGATCATCGGCATCAGGTAACTGTTCCAGGAAGCGATAAATGCTCCGATGGACATAGTCGCAATTCCCGGACTCATGATCGGTAATACGATCTTATGGAAAATACGGATTTCCCCTGCTCCATCAATACGCGCTGCCTCCAGAAGTGCCGGTGAAAGCGTGGACATAAGGAACTGCCGCAGGAAAAATACGGTGGCGGGGCTTGCAATCGCCGGTATGATCAATGGTATGTAATTATCTACCAATCCCAGTGCATTTACCAGATCATAAAATCCAAGCAGTCCAAGCTGTGCCGGAATCATCATGAAAATTATAATTCCTGTGAAAATAACATTTCTTCCTTTAAATTTGTAAACAGCCAGTGCAAACGCGGTCAACGATGAAAAATACGCGGTGAGTGCCGTACTGCATACCGCAATCAGCAAACTGTTTCCCAATCCTCGGAAAAGATTGAAATAGCCGGACACGGTTTCCCAGTTATCCTGAAGTGCCTGCCCAGGTATCAGGGAAAATCCGGTCATGATCTCATTTCCGGTACGGGTGGCATTGACTATCATCAGCAGGAATGGGAACAGGCAAAGCAGTGACAGTAAAATCATGCACACATGCAGCACTGTCTTTTTTATATTTCGTGCCATATCCTAGTCCTCCTTCTTCCGATACATAACTTTGTATTCTATAACAGCAACAACTCCGATAATCAGGAACAGCAGATATGCAATAGCACCGGCGTATCCTACATTATTGTATTTGAATGCAGAATTATACAGATACATTACAACGGTATTCAGCGCATTGGAAGGAGCTCCTGCACCGTCCGTAATCAGGAACGGAATATCGAAAAGCTGAAGTCCGCCAATCAGTGAAGTAATCGCTACATAAAGAAGAATCGGTTTCAGAAGCGGAATTGTGATAGAAGCAAACGTTCTCCACCTGCCTGCGCCGTCAATGGCTGCTGCCTCAAAATAATCTTTTGAAATACCCTGCACACCCGCCATCAGCATAATGAACGAATTGCCAAACCACATCCATGCACCGATCACTGCAACAACCAACTGTGCTGTTCCAGGCTGACCCAGCCAGTTGATGCCACTTTTAATGAGTCCGGCACTGATCAGAATCTGGTTTAGACTTCCGAACTGCCAGTCAAGCAATGTCTTAAACAGAAAGGCCACACTGGTGGCAGCAATCAGATTCGGCAGGTAAAACAGTGCGCGGTAAACAGAAAGACCACGCATCTTATATTTGATATCTGAAAAAACAATCGTCAGTAAAAATGCCAGTCCCAGCTGAAGTACGATGTTGATGCCCCAGATTTTTGCCGTATTTCCAAGCGCCGTCCAGAATATAGGATCCGTGATAACACGCTGGTAATTCGCCAGTCCCAAAAAGACTGGTTCCCCAAACCCTTTATACTGAGTAAAACTCAGATAAAGAGTACGGATAACCGGATAGGCGCTGAATACTAAAAATACAATCACAAACGGAGCGACAAACAGATAGCCCATTCGATTTATATCTTTTTTCTTCTTCCCCGTCATAATTCGTTCCTTCCTACTTTGTTAATTCCGGATAAGCTGACTGAGCCTTTGCGTAGAATTCATCCATTGCCTGTTCCTTGGTCTTTTCGCCCTTCTGAATGCTCTCGATTGCTGCCCCGAAGAAGACCTTTAACTGATCGTCATATTTTGTAACAGTGGAGTAATCGATTTTCTGTGCTTCATCATAGAAGAACTGATATGTTTTCTGGTTGCCGTATGTCTCGTTTTCTTTGTCTTTGTACTCTTCCAGCACGGATTTCATAGAAACGATATCACCCTTAGATGATTCTGCCCACCATTTTGAAGTCTCTTCATTTAATGTTACATATTTCAGGAAATCCCATGCCTGTGTTTTGTTTTTGCTGTATGCGCTGATACCAACGAAAGTACCGCCGCCAAAGTAAGAAGTCGGGCCTGCACAAACACCGTAGTTACCTGCCATGTCTTTTGCGTTATCACGGATGGTCAGAGAGCCCCAGGAAGGCAGTGCGTATGCAAATACTTCTGTCTGCTCTGCGTTTGCATCTACTTCATCCAGTTCCTGCCATTCCGCATTCATAGGGATCGGGCCTGCCATAGAAGCAAACCATGCTGCTGACCATTCCGGTGCAAATGCGACCAGTTTGTTCTGGTACATATCTACTGCAGTATCCATGTATTCCATTTTTTCATCCGATATATTGATCTTTCCATCTACTACCCATGGATCACTGATAGCGAACCAGCGAAGGCTTCCTGTATCAGAGAAGATGCGGTATCCTTTGTCACGAACCTCTTTTGCCGTCTGCTCGATGGTTGCGTAATCTTTGAATTTCTCACCGATTGCAGCAGGATCATCTGTTCCATAAACAGCCTGCGCAATATCACGGCGATAGTAGATTCCACCTGGTGTTGCCTGATAGCTGATAGCGCGGACCTTACCGTCTGCATCCTGACCGGCTTTCCACACATAATCAACCAGCTTATCTTTATTTTCATCTGCATTGTATGGAGCTGCACTCAAATCTTCAAAATAACCTGCTTCTTCGAAATCCGGAAGCATCTGTGGCTCACCTACGATGATATCCGGTGTCGCTGCTTTTCCTCTCAGTGCTGCGGAGATCTTGGTTGGATAATCTGCCGGTGGAATGATAACGGTTTCGATTTCCACATCTTTATTGGTCTCCATATAATGCTCTGCAAAAGTCTTTAAATCTTCAGAAAGTGTCCAAACGACCAGCTTGCCAGTACCGCTGTCTCCCTCTGCGGTATCTGTTCCTGCATTGTCTGCCTTGCCGCCGCATGCTGCCAGGGATAAAACCATAAGGCCCGCCAACGCCATACTCATAACTCTTTTCAATTTCATTTTGAAATCCTCCTTTAATTGTTCTAAACTGTAAAATCAGTATATCTAAAAAAACTTTCCAAAAAAATAACTCAAATTTTAAACAGGTATCATTTTTTATTTTCTGAATTCCAGTGTTTTAATTTCCAGCCCTGTCTGCACCGGATCCACAGCCAGTTCATAAGCACCTGCCTCCAGTTCCACCTTCTGCAGTTTCTGGGTGATCCATTTTCCTTCTGTTCCGTTGGTCTGCACCACAGTCATGACTTTGCCGTTTAGAGACAGACGGCTGGTAGACTGGGCCAGATTCGTAAGTTTTGATGAAATCTGAACCACAATGGTATACACACCGGCTGCCTGTATAGAGAAATTCACCTGCTTTTTCTCTCCGATTTCCAGAATACAGCCATCCTGTGATTGTGCGTAAGCCTGTTCTGTCTCCGCTTTCATGGCTGGGAAAAATTCCGCTTTCTCACCACTTTCCAGTTCTCTTTCGATGACAGGCGCGTGCAGGATAAAACGGCAGATATTCTCCGCGCTTCGCTGGAGTTCGCCCACACTCAGGCGTCCTTCCGACACGGATTCCAGGGTATTATCCTGGTTGGAATTGATCTCCGCACCGTTGTTATTTACTACCATATAAAGGTCATTTTGGGAGCGGATCATATCGCGGGTATCCTTGTCAGACTCTACACCGCCTGCTTCCACATCGTTCATCTCTGCCCACCAGTCTGTCATGACGATGCCTTCGTATCCCCACTCCCTGCGCAGAATCGTGGTATTTAGATCATAATGGGATGCTGCCCAGTGACCGTTAATCGGATTATAAGAAGTCATCAGGGACATAGCTGCACCTGATTTTACGGCCATCTCAAATCCTTTCAGATAGATCTGGCGCAGTGCGCGCTCAGAGCACACTGCCTCGATTCTGTGACGGCTGCTTTCCTGTCCATTGCATGCATAGTGTTTGATCGTGCCATGTGCACCGCCCTTTTTCAGTCCACTCATCACGGCTGCTGCCATGCTCCCGGTCAGATAAGGATCCTCGGAATAATACTCAAAATTACGTCCGTTCAAGGGATGTCTGTGGATATTGGCTCCCGGTCCCAAAAGTGCATCTACCTGATGCTCCCGCATGAGTTCTCCCTCACAGGTGTAAAGTGCACAGACCAGTTCCGTATTCCAAGATGCTGACAACATAGTCCCAATAGGAAGCTGTACTGATTCCGCTTCCATGCGGAGGCCGGACGGGCCATCTGCACAGCAGGCAAGGGGTATTCCATATTGAGCCAGACTGTCACTCACGCCACCGAAGGCCGCCGCAGTCCCCTTTGTCACTTTCGGATGGCTCATGCCCTCGCCGCGGACCATCATAGCCATATCTTCCACGGATAACTGCGCGATAAAATCCTGCAGATTGGCCTGTCCATCCCGCACCTGCTGCAGAGTGATTCCCTGATTGCCCGTTATGGGGCGCTCTTTCGGCAGTCTCTTTTCGATACGATCTCCAGTATCCACAGTTTTGGTTGCCACCGGTATCGCTGTTTTCTCATACGTTCCATCCGCTTTTTGTGCGCCCGGCATGAGTATCTGGAAATCCACTTCCGGGGCTGCTGCCTCTTCCAGCTGTTCCATCACAAGCGTCTGCGGTATTTCCAGATTTCCATGCGCAACCGCTGCTGCATCTCTTACATTTGCACCAATATAGAAACGACAGGTACCAGACTCCAGCACATAGGCAGATCGATGTCCGGTACAGCCGCGGTCATCATAAGAAGCCATCTCCCGAAGGGGTACGGAAAGTGTCATAACCTCTGACTCACCCGGCAGCAATTCCTTTGTTTTTCCAAAAGCACCCAAAATACGGGCAGGTTGTCCCAGTTTGCCCTGGGGCAGTTCAACGTATACCTGCACTACTTCTTTGCCTGCATGAGTTCTTCCAATATTTGTCACCCGGACGTCAAAGCAGCAGGCTGCATCTGCATCCGACACTAAACCGGTCTTCTTGTCCCAATCCGGCATCTCACACTGTACGTTCACGATCTCCATGCGAAACTTCGTGTAGGACAGACCATAGCCAAAGGGATACTGCACGCTCTCTCTGGCAAAAGTTTCAAAGTACCGATACCCCACATAAATATCTTCTTCATAAAGATTGCGTAGGTTGTCACCAAAATTTTTATCCGCAGGGTAATCCTCCACACGATAAGCAATGGTATCCGGCAGTTTTCCGGAAGGGGCACTGACCCCAGCCAGTACATCACCTGCTGCCAGACCTCCCTCCATGCCACCCTGCCAGATATACAGGATGGCCTGGATATGCTCTTTGCCGGGCATAGCATCCAGCCAGCTCATATCCATAATATTCGATACGTTTAACAACACAGCTACCTTGGTATGTGCCTGCAGAACCATCTCCAGATTTTCTTTTTCCCGGGCAGTCAGATAATAACTCCCCTCCTCTTTCCGGTTGTCCTGATCCTCGCCCGCCGTGCGCCCGATGATAAACAATGCCTTTTTCGTCTGCGCTGCAGCCTTTTGCACCAGTTCTTCTGAAAGGGGCATATCCTTCTGGAACCAGGGCTCTGCCGCCCAGCCGCCACCGCCATTGTCAAATGGATGTTCATCGATCCATTTAACATAAACATCTGCCAGTTCTTCGCACACCGGGATCTGATTCTCCCGCAGACCATCCATGATATTACTGGTATAAGGTACGTTTACCGCACCCCCGGAGCCGGTACCGCTCCGGTAATACTCTACTTGAGGACGGCCGTATACCGCTACCCTTTCTGTCCTTAGAAGCGGCAGCATTTCCGACTCGTTCTTCAGCAGCACGATACCCTCCGCTGCCGCCTGTCGGTTTAATTTCTGAAAATGTTCCTGTTTCATATACTTATCCTCTCTCCATTTGGACTTCTATTCTTTCTGCCTCACCTTTTCGGATGCGCTCTGCTGTAGTTCCCGTCAACACTTCCAGTCTTTCTTCGGCCCCATCCTTCCATACTATGGAATACATGGCCGCTTTGCTGTTTTCCGGATGAACGGTCTCCTGATCCGGAAGCCGGTAAACCACTTCCGTGGCACTAAGGAAACGCGCGCTTACCCTCTGCTCCGCTCCGATCAATACTTTGGGAATCATAGGTGCAAAAGTCAGTTGTAGTTCATCTTTTTCCCAGATGAATGGATTTTTTCCGAACATCATAATCTGCCATAACTGGAGAAACTCTGCGGTAGAACCGCTCAGTCTCGCCACAAATCCCTTTCCGTGAATTACCGGATTTGGATTATCCGAGCTTACGATGAAAGAAGAATTCTCCAACAGGCTGCGACCATAAACTTCCTCTTGCAAAAACGGAATAGCCGCATGCCCAAAGTCCATTTCATACTCTTCATACATCTGATTTTTCAACAGTTCCAGAAGATATTTATATTCCATATGAAGCCAGATAGATTCATTCTCCAGCCAGCCCGGTGTAAAGGCTTTTGCCCTTCCAAGTTCAAAGGAGGCCCCAGCCAGGCTCTCGTTGACCTTATACATCTGCAGTTTCCGGTCATAGAGACTGCTGGTCTTTACCGTTTCATACAATTTCTTTTTTGCTTCCGCTGGCCAATGCAGCTTCATGGCTCTGACTGGCCCTTCCAAAAAGGCCGGTACTTCCCGCAGCTGAAATCCGGTTGGCTGGATGCCGTCATTTTCTTCCCACGACGTTACTTCATAAGAAAAATAGGTAGGTGCCATGCCTTTTCCCAGAGCAACAGCCTTTTCAATGCCACATCCCACCATACTGCGCAAAGTTTTCAGCCATTGCAGTGCCACATCTTTTGAGAGCAGCACCCGCTCTGCGCAAAAACCGGTTTCCGTTTTCTTCCAGTAGTCTTCTTTCTGATCATTGATGGCATTCCAGCACCTGATATTGCTGCCTTCTGCCTGCCATTCAGCCTTTTCCTTTTCAATGATCTGGGCCAATTCGGCCGCCAGTGCAGCCAACTCACCTGGCACACGAAAGCCGGTCTGGTATTTTTCCACTGCTCCGATCAAAAAGTCAAAGACACGCTCCAGTTCATAGGTTTCAGCCATAGAAGAGCCCAGCAGTCCCGGCAGACCATTCAAAGCATCGTACCAACCCGGCTTTCCGCCCTCCATCTCGATTCCCATACCATAGGGATCCAGTGCAGCCGTCTTTAGAACACAGAGCAGAAACAGTTTTTCTGCCAATGATGCATAGACCACATTTCCATCCCCATCGGTCACATATTTTCCATTT
>JAQUWF010000029.1 GCA_028692975.1 Lachnospiraceae bacterium | reverse complement strand
GAATAGCGGGGCAGGGTATGTGAATTTTTCTGCCACTGCCCCATTGCCTGTATATTTCATATTATATTTGCAAATACAGGGCAGCGCAACTCATTTTTCTTCTCTATGCCCCGCGGGACCATTTATAGCAGTCTTTTAACAGAAATAGGCAGCGTACTTTCCCCTGTTTTGCCAACTGCCCCGCGGGGCTATTGAATAAAGGATCTCTTTGTTTGACTATGAAGTTCCAAATGGTTACCACCTTCCCCATTTCGATTCTCTTGACCTGAACTTATCATAATTAAGAGACGTGCGAATAGCTATCAAAATGCTTTTACATGCACAAAACAAGGCATGCAAAAAGTACTTTGCATGCCTTGCTTTACGACTAAACGGAAAACCCAAAATAGTTCACCGCGTTATTATAAGAAATCCCCTTAATAATCTTCTCCAATGCCTTATAGTCCTCTGGATATTCTCCGTTTTCGACCCAGCCCCCTATAAGTTCACATAAGATTCTTCTAAAATACTCATGTCTCGTATAGGATAAGAAACTTCTGGAATCCGTCAGCATTCCATTAAAGTTACCAAGCAAACCAAGATTGGCAAGTGATGTCATCTGCGCTATCATGCCACTCTTATTGTCATTAAACCACCATGCCGACCCCTGCTGCACCTTTCCTGCCATCGTTGCATCCTGGAAACATCCGATAATAGATCCTATGGAAGCATCGTCGTTTGGATTCAGCGAATAGAGAATCGTCTTTGGCAATTCATCTGTTGTATTGAGCGCATTCAAAAAATCAGCCATCTGGGCAGATGGGGCATAATTATTGATGCAATCATATCCCGTGTCTGGTCCTAGCTTTGCGTACAGCAAATCGTTGTTATTGCGCTTACAGCCATAATGCAGCTGCATGACCCAGTTTCTCCTGTGGTATTCTTTCCCAACAGAAATCATAAATGCTGTCTTAAATTTCAATTCTTCTGTTCTTGAGATTTCTTTTCCCGCCAACCGTTTTGCAAAAATGGACTCTATTTCTTCCTCCGAAGCAGGTGCATACATCACATATTCCAACGCATGATCCGATACACTGCATCCACAAGACGCAAAGAAATCCATTCTTTCCTTTAAGGCTTTTTGTAAATCAGCAAAGCTTTTTATTTCAACATGACTGACTTCACTTAATGTCCTGATATACTCCAGATACTCTGGACTTTCCAGATTCATTGCCTTATCCGGCCGCCATGCTGGTAAGACCTGTACCGCAAATGCAGCATCCTCTGCTATCTCCTTATGCCATTTTAGTGAATCTATCGGATCATCTGTCGTACAGATCAAAGTTACATCCGACTGCTTGATCAGATTCCTGACCGTCATTCCGTCCTCCTGTAGTTTTGCATTGCATAGATCCCATACTTCTTGTGCTGTTTCACCATTCAGGTAACCTGTATAACCAAAATACTTCTGTAATTCTAAGTGACTCCAGTGGTACAGAGGATTGCCAATTGCCTTTTCCAATGTCTCCGCCCACTTTTGAAATTTCTCCCTATCGGACGCTTCCCCTGTTATATAATACTCATCAATACCATTGGAACGCATCTGGCGCCACTTATAGTGATCCCCTCCCAGCCATACCTGTGTAATATTCTCAAACTTCCTGTCCTCGGCAATCTCTCTCGGGTTGATGTGGCAATGGTAATCCAGAATTGGCATTGTTTCGGCATACTCATGATAGAGTTTCTTCGCCGTCGGTGTAGAAAGTAAAAAATCCTCGTCCATAAATTGTTTCATTTGTTAAATCCTCCTTTAATTGTCAAAACTTACATTAGTTGTATTTCTTATCTTAACATCAGCAGAAATCATGGTCTTAGCCGGGACTTCGCTTCCATTTAATACATTCATTAAAGTTGTAACCGCATTCATGCAGGAAAAAACTAATTTATTATCGACTGTGGTAAGCTCCGGTTCACAGCAGATTCCCAGTTTTGAATTGTTGTATCCTACAATGGATAATTCTTCCGGAATCGCCAGGTGACATGCCTTCGCAAACTTTATTGCACCGATTGCAAGCTCATCATCCGATGTAAGAATTGCCTCATAGCGTTTTCCCTTTTTATAGACTTCCATCAGCATGTTCCTTGTCTCTTCAATCGTTCCATTAAATAAGCAAATCTGCTCCTCCTCCAGCGGTATCCCCTGTTCTTCAAAAGCCTTCTTAAATCCTTCGAGTTTTTTTAGTCCACTATAAGATAAGCTTCTATATAAATAGAGGATTTTCCTCTTTCCGTGATTCAGGAAATTCTTTGTCACCTTATACATTGCGTCTGCATCATCACACATAGAACTGTATATATTGGCTGCATCCAAATGTCCATTTAAGATAATAACGGGAACCCTTTTTGCCGCTTCTATAATATACTTATTTTTCGCCTTACTTTGTTCTACAAAATTAGAGCCGACTAAAATAACTGCATCCACTCTTTTGGATAAAAGTAATTCTAAATATTTCTGCTTGGTACTTAATTCATAGCCTGTGCAGCACAAAATAACGTCATAATGAAATTGCCGTAATTCCTGTTCTATATAATAAATCGCAGAAGCAAGAAAACTATCGGAAGAATCCGCACACAGGATACCGATCGTCTTCATGGAGTCAAGTCCCAGTCCCCTGGCAAAGACATTGGGGGTGTACCCTGTTTCCTCCATAACAGCCTCTACCTTTTTTCTTGTTTTTTCACTGACATTCGTATTTCCATTGAGTACTCTCGAAACAGTTGCAATGGATACACCCGCTTTTTTCGAAATATCATATATGTTCATAGATCCCTCCATTCTCCAGGTTGCCCTATCAGCACTTACAACGAATCGGATTACGACTCATAGTCCATAAACCCTTGATTTTATACACGTTTCGCATTGCTATTTTCTCTGTTTATGTAAGCATTTACATTTCTATGTTTTTCATTATATAGCATATATAACTATAAATCAAGATTTTATTTAATTTTCAGTTGACTATTTTATTAAATTGTCGTACTATAATTGTAAGCACTTACATTTTGAAAAAGAAAGGGATATTGTATGCAGAATTCTATTAAGATCCATTCAAATGACCTTGTTGCAGTTGCCCTGCAGCCACTTCAAGCCGGCAGCATCCTTCCTGTCTGCGGAACGTCTGTCACATTATTAGAGGACATCCCCCAGGGACATAAGTTCGCTCTCCGTACGATAGAGGCCGGCGAGAAAATCATCAAATACGGGAATCCCATTGGTATTGCCAAGGTCACAATTCCAGCAGGGGCATGGGTACATACGCATAATATCAAGACCGGACTTGGTGATTTGCTGACCTATACTTATGACAAGATTCCAACTGACCTGCCCTCCAGTGAGGAAGTCTATTTTCAAGGCTATAGAAGAAACAACGGAAAAGTCGGTGTGCGAAATGAAATCTGGATCATACCTACCGTTGGATGCGTCAATAATGTTGCCACCTCCATTGAACGTCAGGCAAAACACCTTATTTCTGGCAGCATTGACGAAATTGTTGCATTTCCACATCCTTATGGCTGCTCACAAATGGGGGAGGATCAGGATCATACAAGACAGATTCTGGCAGATCTTGTGAATCATCCAAATGCCGGCGGTGTCCTTGTGCTCGGTCTTGGATGTGAAAACTGCAATATTGATGAGTTAAAAAAACACATCGGAGATTACGACGAGCAGCGTGTCCGCTTTCTGGTCGCGCAGGACTGTGAAGACGAAGTTGCAGACGCACTGAGTATCCTGGAAGAACTGGTTCAATATGCCGGAACCTGCAAACGCGAGCCCATCAGCTGTAAGGAACTTGTCATCGGTATGAAATGCGGAGGCTCTGACGGCTTATCTGGTATCACAGCAAATCCAGTCGTAGGTTCGTTTTCTGATATGCTCATTGCCAAGGGCGGTACCACCATATTAACGGAAGTGCCAGAGATGTTCGGTGCGGAGACACTCCTTATGAATCGTTGTGAGGATGAAGTCGTATTTAACCAAACCGTAGATTTGATTAATGACTTTAAGAACTATTTTACATCCCACAATCAGACCATTTATGAGAATCCTTCTCCTGGAAATAAAAAAGGCGGCATATCTACACTCGAGGATAAATCTCTTGGCTGCACACAAAAGTCTGGAAGTGCTCCGGTAAAAGGCGTACTTTCCTATGCAGAACCAATTACCGGAAAAGGACTTCATTTATTAAGTGCTCCCGGAAATGACCTGGTTGCTTCTACTGCCCTTGCAGCCTCCGGTGCGCATATTGTATTATTTACGACTGGTCGTGGAACTCCATTTGCATCTCCCGTTCCGACCATTAAGATTTCCACCAATTCTGCATTGGATACAAAAAAGCATAACTGGATTGATTTCAATTGTGGACAAATGGTCGAAGATACCTCTAAGAAGGAACTAACAAATCAACTCTTTTCCTATGTTCTGTCGGTTGCTTCCGGCGAAAAAGTCAAGGCAGAAAAAGCGGGTTATCATGACTTTGCCATATGGAAACAGGGCGTCACACTATAACATTTAAATAAGGAAGGAATTTATCATGAAAAAACTTAGTTATGAAACATTAAGAGAACAAAATTATAATGGTTATTTATTAGAAAACGCACCTGAACGTGTACTGCAATTCGGTGAAGGCAATTTCCTGCGGGCCTTTGTGGACTACTTTATCGACATCATGAATGAAAAAGCAGGATTCAACTCTAAAGTTGTTCTCTGCCAGCCAATCGCACCCGGACTTGCTGACATGATCAATGATCAGGAGGGGCTTTATACGCTCTACCTGCGTGGATTCGAAAATGGTCAGAAAGTAAATGACAAGCGAATTATATCCTGCGTCAGCAGATGCTTAAATCCTTATGAGGATTTTGGTGCACTTCTTGCCTGTGCGAAGAATCCAGACCTGCGTTTTATTGCATGCAACACCACAGAAGCCGGTATTGCCTATGATCCAAGCTGTCAATTTACCGATACACCTGCAAACAGCTATCCCGGTAAACTGACACAGTTTATGTATGAACGCTTCAAGAATTTTGGCAGTGAAAAAGGCAAAGGATTTGTCATACTTTCCTGCGAATTGATTGATAACAATGGAAAAGAATTAGAAAAATGTGTACTGCAGTATGCCGATTTATGGGAACTTGGTGCAGATTTCAAAGAATGGATCGCAAAAGAAAATATCTTCTGCTCCACTTTAGTTGACCGTATTGTAACCGGCTACCCAAGAGCGGAAGCCCCTGCCATTTGCGAAGCCAATGGTTATGTAGATAACTTAATTGACACAGGTGAAGTATTTGGCTTCTGGGTAATCGAAGGTCCGGAAAGTCTAAAGACAGAACTTCCTTTTGAAAAAGCGGGACTTCCTGTATTAATTACAGACAATCACAAACCATATAAACAGCGTAAGGTTCGTATCTTAAATGGCGCACATACCTCCATGGTGCTCGGTGCTTATCTGGCCGGTCAGGACATCGTTCGCAACTGCATGGAAGACGACGTAATCCAAGGATTTATGAACAAAACCATATACGATGAAATCATCCCTACCTTAACCTTACCGCAGGACGAATTAGAAGGCTTTGCATCTTCCGTAACCGAACGTTTTAAGAATCCATTTATTGATCATGCATTACTGGCAATCTCCCTCAACTCCACCTCAAAATGGAAAGCACGTGTATTGCCGTCCTTAAAAGGCTATGTAGAGAAATTCCAGAAACTTCCTGCATGTATAACCGCTTCCTTTGCTTTTTACATCGCATTTTACAGAGGAATCCGTCTGGAAGAAGGAGGCCTTGTTGCCCTTCGCGGTACCCAGGAATATACGGTAAAAGACGATCAGGCAATACTTGAATTCTACCAGGCACATAAAGACGACACTACAAAAGAACTGGCACATGCCGTTTGCTCCAATACCGACTTCTGGGGCGAAGATTTATCCGCCATCCCGGATTTTGAAGCATCCGTTGCAAACTATCTTCAGATGATTGAAGAAAAAGGTACTTATGAAGTGATGAAGCATTGTTTGTAATTTCTCCAATTTAAAGCACCATGCATCAAAAAACTACTCGGATTTTCTGAGTAGTTTTTGCATAGACGAAATTTAATAAACCGAAATCTGAGAATGCCAATATAGCCTAAGTGTCCGTTGGATATGGAAAAGGTGATTTTAGTAAAATTCTTTGATAAGGAATGATAAAATAATTGAGTATATGAGAAAATGGCTAAGACAATAGAGGCAAAGTTTCTTTGATCAGTAGAAGGAGATTGCGGAAAAATGAATAAAATAAAAAAACCTGAATATGAGAATTGTATAGCCAATCTGGCTAATTCCATTCTTGCAAAATGGAACTTAGAGCAAAACGGAACCTCATTGCAAATGTTAGATACATATATGCAGAACGATTATCAGAACATTGTTGTAATACTCTTGGATGGAATGGGAAAATCTATTATGGAAAAAAATCTTGAAACGGATGGATTTCTAAATACCCATCTTGTCGGAACATATTGTTCTGTTTTTCCACCGACAACAGTTGCAGCAACTACATCCGTAGCAAATGGGCTTGTACCAAATGAACATGGATGGTTAGGCTGGGATTGTTATTATCCTCAGATTGATAAAAATGTGACTGTATTTTTTAATGTGGATCAAGGTACAGAAAAACAAGCAGCCAATTACAATGTTGCTTGGAAATATTATGGATATGAGAACATTATTACAAAGATAATAAATGCAGGGGGCTGCGCATATAATGTCTCACCATTTGTAGAACCATATCCGAATTCTTTTAAAAAAATTAGTGACCGCATCAAAAAATTGTGTAAGCTACCTGAACGAAAATATATATATAGTTATTGGAATGAACCAGACTCCATTATGCATAAGGACGGTTGTTATACGAATACATCACGCAAGACCTTGCGTGATGTAGAAAGACAAATCGAATTATTGACAAATGAACTTGATGATACCCTGCTTATCATTACGGCCGATCATGGACATATTAATTCGAAAGGTGTTTCATTAACTGATTATCCAAGAATATTGGAATGCCTTATTCGTATGCCATCTATTGAACCAAGAGCTTTAAATTTCTTCGTAAAGGCAGATAGAAAAGACCAGTTTAAGAACGAATTCAAAAAGGAATTCGGAAACAAATTTATCCTGTGGGATAAGGAAAAAGTTATCAAAGAAAAAATATTTGGGGATGGAAGCCCCCATTCTGCCTTCCCTGACATGATTGGGGATTATTTAGCCATAGCAGTGGATGATCTGTCTATTTATAATACAGTAGCGGAAGCAAAATATTTTAAAGGTGCGCATGCCGGACTTACTGAAGATGAGATGATAATTCCTCTTATTATCGTTGAAACGTAGTATAAGATTATGCGCTTACTCGCCCACGGCCCTGCAGGCCTCCAGGAAATTGATTACCTGTGCATCTGTCACCTGCTCGTCCATACCAACACAGGATACCGATATTCCCCCCTGATCATGTTTGCCTAATGATACAAGTTCCTGCACTTCCTTTGTTATCTCTTCTTTCGAAGCGTGCAGAATCCTCGCCGGGCTATACCTTGCGTTCAGATGTACATGGGGCAGTATTTCACGGACCTTTTGAATATCGGAACCGGCGCCAACCTCTGCGAATTGAAGGTCTGGCACCTTGGCATACCCTTCTGCCACGTGCTCCATGGTCTGTCCGCAGTGATGAATCCCGAAGCACCCAAATGCATGAGAAAGCCTTGTGTCATATTTTAGTAAGAATTCCTCATACAGTTCGTTTGATACCATCTCCACAGAGCAATTCGAGGTCACATAACACTCTGGCATAACCTGTCTTATAATCCCTGTCACACCGCCTGAGACGTCACTTGAGAGCTGTTTGAAGCGTTTTCCAATATCCACTGATATTTCTGTGATCCCATGCAGCATGGCATCCACTTCATCGGGTGCCGTATAATAGGAAACAAGCAGCTCCTGCCCCATAAGATCCAAGGCAATATTTTGAATCCCCATAAGATTGATATACGTTTCCACATGACCATATGCAGCCTGTAAATAGTCGATCTGTTTTTGTGTGCGTTTCCAGACCTCACTCTCCGCAAGCTTTGGAACCTCAAACTCCTGCAGTGAGTCTTCGTCCAGCCCCAGTGATACGACCTGGGGTGAATTGTCCTCCTGATAAATGATTTTGCAGCCCAGAATCTCCGAGTACAAATATCCGGCCGCCAGCAAATCACTTCCCAGAAGCGGTCTCTCCTTCGGATTCTTTTCGCCTATTCCATATGCTCCAAAATGTTCATATAGCGCCTTTCGCATCTTGACATCACATTCGATCCGATACTTTGGATCATCAAAAAACTCCTGGCCAAAACAAATCCCTGCGTGCTTATGCCACCACTTTGGGTGAAAGGTAATATCATATTTTATCATCTACTCTTCCTCCAGTTCATGAAGCATACGATACAGTTTTTCCTGTTCCCCGGGGTCCTCACAATAGGTAACTGCAATTAATTTCTGCTGTGGTCTCCATATTTGTCTGAATGCTTCGAAGCTGGTTTTCGCATCCCCGACTGCTCTTGCATTTACAACGATCCCTGTACCATCAAACGCCTCGCCAAACACAAAAGGATCGTTGGGTGACGGGTCTGTTTCTATTGAGAATGCACCATCAACGCTTGTCATATGCTTTATTTGCTTCACCATGTCAATCTTATTTTCCCAATTCCCGCAGGAATGGTAAACCGTTCCGCCAAAGGCTGCTCCAATCTTCTCATCTGCCTTTTGAAACAGATCCTGATAATCTTCCGCCTGTATCATAATGGAATTATCGTCACTCATTCCGGCACCCTTAAATACGCGGCTGCTGGCAAATCCATGCCCCGGTTTTACCAGTGCATCCCCTATAATTTCCTCCTGTTTTTTCAGGAAATCCACAAGCAGCTCCGCCACACGATTTGCAGCGGCCTTTACCGTATCGGGATCATCGTATATCTCCATGAAGAGGTCTGTAATCGGCATCAGATAGGAAAGCATGTTAAGCGGAGCCTGTATATCACAGAAGGAAATCGGTATTTTTCCTTTCGTCTGCTCCACGAAGTATGTGATCATCTCCAGAATATATTTCCCCATGGGCGTCTGCTCAATGGGCTTAAAATCCGCCTCCAGAATCTGTGCGGCCGTAGAAAACAATGGTTCTACCGAGGGTGCCTGCTCTGCTTTCCAGACATATTCAGCCCCAAAGCAGGCGGCGATGTAGCCGATCCCATACCATGGTTCCAAAAAATTTGCAATATCCGCCCTGTACTGCATGCTTGTCTGCAGTGCCCCCAACTGTAAGGCCAGTGACTCTTTGTAGTCTCTGCACTTATCATAGAACACACCATCTGCACGCACTCTTCTATACACGAGGATTCCGCTCTTATCTTCTACAAATTTCTTATTTTTCTCTAATAACTCAGCCTCATATTCTGCATAACCCTGCAAATCAAAGTTTTCTACAGAAACCGGCTGCACTTTTGTTCCCTGCGAATCTCTAAGTAACGTATTAAATCCCGTTGCCATTTTCTATCTTCCTTCTCTCTATTCGTATTGTTCTGCCTTTTTCAACGCCGTTTCCCACGCACTTTGATAGTACTGCTCCACCTGCCCCATCCCCAGTTCCGAGGTTTCCTGCACAAGGGAAGCCCAAAGGCTTTCAAACTCTTCTTCATCGGCTGCATATACCATTTTCCAGGAGTAGTTTCGTACGACTTCTCCGATTCTAGATATCTGGCTTTCCATATCATTGGTCAATGCCGGAATCATATTGACCGCTATGGTAGACTTTGCGATCATGTTCTTTTCATACAGATATTCGGCAAGTGTCTCACTTTCCATCCTGCCCAACACCTCTTTTTCCATAAGCGTCTTATCGTTGCTCAGGGTGGAGGGCCAATATCGGTAACTGATGGGATATCCATCCTCCATAATCGTCGAGGCCTGCATCCCAATAGCATTAAATGCATACGTCCCATCCAAAAAGGAACCAGCCTGTTCTCCCGGCATCAGATCCTCTGATTGCCGATTGATGATATTCCAGCCCTCTTCCGTCACATAAGGCTCTCCTTTTTTATCGTACTCCCATACACTTCCCTCCGGTCCGTTGTAGAGGTAAGACTCTACCTCCGGGTCATATAACCAATTCAGGAATTCACACGCCTTGTCGATATTTTTGCAGTTTTTGCTGATTGCGAAATACCAGTTACGCCCAATCACCTGATCCGGTGCCTCATATATTTTCATGTCAGACGCCAGAACAGAGGCATATCCATCGGCATTCTCTTCGTTATTGACATTCCCCGATGAAACACTATTATACGTTCCCGTCAGCCACGAGAACCACGAAAACATGACCCTGCCCTGACTGAACTTATTTTCCAGTTTACTGTAAGTCTGGGTCATGGAATCCGGATCCAGCAGTCCACGCTGATTTGCCATAAAGTAGAACTTTAATGCTCTTTTATAAAAACTGTCCTCCGAAAGTATGGAGTTGGTTTCCTTTGTAATCACATTGGTCTCCATAAGGGAGGAGACATACTCCGTATCAATTCCATAAAAATATGACAAAGACGCAATTTCAAGCGCCGAATACTTGTCCCAATCCGTAAAGAGTGAAAAGCCATAGACCTTTTCTCCCGTATCCGTAACGGGTTTCTTCGCAACCATCTGCTCCACCACATCCAGATAGTCCTCCAGGGTTTCTATCTTTGGCTCCCCAATTTCTTTGTAAGTTCCCCATTGCAGAAGAGGGACCCAGTTATATGCGTTGTAGGATACCGGTCCTATGGAGGTCGGCATTATATAGAGACTTCCACTACCATTATTATCATTTTCCCTGTAATAAGAAATTGCATTCTCGTACGCTTTCGTTTTGAATATAGAAGGGAGTTTTTCTGAATATTGTTCCAGGGGAAGCAACACACCCGCATCCATGGCCATCTGCGCCTGATTCAGATCACGAAACCCTATGATATCCGGCATCGTACCCGCAGATATATACTGCATCAGTTTTTTCTCTACCGCATCTCCCGTTGGATAAAGTTCCAGTTTAATATTCGTATCCTCATATAATTTCTGAGCTCCCCAACCCTGCCAGATACCGGACTCTGTGGTGGTGGACTGCTGTACAAAAGCAGTCAGCGATACCTCCTGTCTGGTATTTAATGCTTCTTCCCGCATTCTGCTTTTTTGCTTTTGTGCACGCACACCGCAAAATAACAGACAGCCTCCAACCAGGATTGCCGCTCCAATTAAGAATACCTTTTTCTTTTGCATATTCCCCTCCATAATCGCATACTCTTTGTTGCTTTTTCATACTGCGACTGCTATAATTTGATATAATCAAAATTTTCTAATTGCGCTGCTATATTCATTACTATAACGCAAATAATATTTTTAGGATACAGAAAATTTTCTTTAAGGAGATAACATGTTAAAAAAAATCACTTCCGGTTATTACTCAAAACTGCTCTTAATATGTATTATACTTGTCTGTACCGTTACAACAGTGCTCTTTGCGTTAAGCGGTCTTATCATCGAGCAGCAGGAACGAAGTGCCTATTTAAAGAACTATGATATAGCAATCAGTAACCTTTCCTCAAGTCTTGCTTCGAAACAAAGCGGATTCGCCAATACACTGGCGCCTATCTATACCAACACCACACAATACCAATCCCTCTGTGATCTCTATCGCAATACTTTAGACGAATTACCACAATTCTCAAAAACGGATATTATCAATATTTTAGCCGAAATCTGTCGCTACGACCAATACTGCTGCGGCGTGCTGCTTATCACCAACACAGATCATCTGTATCAGTATGATGCACGTTACCAAACATTGGATCAGTTAGATTTTATCTCCCCCCCTGCGGATCAGCCATTCTCCCTTCGCCTCTTTTCAGATGCACAACTGGATGCTCTTAGCAGTACCTATGCAAAGCCAGCCGACCATGTATACGGTCTGGGTGGAACCATATTTGATTATGCAGATGGGACGCTTGCCAACTTAGGGCAGATTATCGTCCTCTACTCTACCTCTGAATTCACAAATATCCTTGCCGATGCACATCTGCAGGATTCTGCGCTCTTTACGATTACCGATCAGGACCGCAACATATTTTTTGCCTCAGATGACAATTATACATCGTCAGATGCACTTATTTTTTCAGATACCAATACATTTGCAGCGCCAACTTCAAACACGATCCAGACTTCTGCTACTGCAATAAAATCGGAGAATACAACTTATTATCATGCAACCACGTATAATGGTCGCTATGATTTTTTTACAGACTATCAGATATCTGCTGATCATATAACTACAGGATTCACACAAAGTATCCTGCTCCTATTAGCTGTCCTTATTTGTGCTGGCTTTACCCTTTTATACACCATCACCCTAAGAATGTCGGACCGAAGAATCAAAACGATTCAAGCCGGTATGGCCCTGGTAGGGCAGAATAATCTTGATCATCGCCTGCCTGTTCCAAGGAGTAACGATGAATTTACACAGATTACCCTTAGCTTCAATCGCATGTGTGACGAACTACAACAGAATGTTGAGAAGGCTTATGTGTACGAGATTTCACAGCACAAGGCAGAACTATATGCTATGCAGACAAGCATTAATCCTCATTTTCTCTATAACGCACTGGAACAAATCCGCGTGCAGATCATGAAGGGACGCTATTCGGATGCCTCGCAGATGCTGCTTCTATTATCCAAGATGTACCGTAATCAGACGCGCAGAAACCTCTATGTATCCATTGGCGAAGAATGCAGCCAGTGCGAGAATCTCATTAATATCTACATGTACCGCTATGGAAATTTTGAATATGAGGTAAATATTGAAGGTTCTATAAAGATATACGGCATTCCAAAAAACACTTTGCAGCCTCTCATCGAGAATTACTTTGTACACGGCATGCGTGTTGATTGTGATGATAATCTTTTGATGATCTCTGCTCACGCTCAAACTGAAAATGAACAGAAATACCTTGTATTTACTATTGAAGATAATGGCTCCTCTATTACAGAAGAAGAACTTTCTTTATTAAAGAAGAAATTATCCGAACCGGTCTTAAGTCGTAAGGAAGACAATGGCTTTGCCCTGTCAAATGTAAACAGCCGGCTAAAACTTGTCTTCGGCGAAGACTCATGTCTCCAGCCACAGGTTGGTGAAAATGGCATTGGCTTTAAGATTGTTTTTCGAATACCATGCGTTCTTCCTGAGGATCTTGAATAAAGCATGCAGGAGACCACATTTTAAAGTGTGGTCTCTATTTTATTTCCATTATAGCAGATTTCCTGCTTACTGCATTTTCCATCCTTTGTCCAATATATACATGTAAAATGCTCTGGATAAGCATACGTTCCTTCCGCTGCATCCAGGACAAGTCTTCGTGCTTTATCCTCATAGTGCATCGTGATTTTCGCGAATTCACCTCTTTGATATGCATCGTCCATTCCGTTGTCCAGATAGTATGTGAAGGTTCCATCTGCTCCTTCATAGATTTCTATCGTATCTGCCACTCCGTCTTTTGTTCTTGCCTTACTAAGTGGCAAAATAGCACCTTCACGAATAAATACCGGCTGCCATGCGATTGGAGCATCGATTTCATATGCTCTGCCGCCTTCAAACCACTGCTTATTCTCCTGATGATACCAGCCAGTTCCATTTGGCAGATATACCTTTTGAGTTGTTATTCCCTCTAATTGTTCATTATCTGGTCCAAACTCCATGGCATTTGTAACCGGCGCTACCAGATAGGATGGTCCATACATAAATTCATCTGCAATATTTCTTACCTTTTCATCCGATGCAAAATCAAACATCAGACTACGCATAAGTGTATACGATTTCTCATGCATCTGATATGCCAGCGAGTAGCTATATGGAAGCATTTCGTAGCGCATATTTATGTATTTTACAATGGTGTCATAGTAGATGCTTCCAGGTTCACCAAAGTTCCAAGGCTCCCTTGGTGTATCCGTTCCATGAGAGCGCATAACCGGTAAGAAGGTGCCAAACTGCAGCCATCTTGTGTAAAGCTCTTTATATCCCTTATCGGCTACACCATCTTCAAATAACCCATGCCAGAACCACGGTGCTTCCCCTTCACTGGCATTGGTAAATCGTCTAAATCCTTTTGTGGAGCCTGCAAAAAATGCACCTATATCAAGCGTCCAATACGGAATGCCTGACATACACATGCTAAGACCTTCCGCAATCTGATGGCGGAATACATCCCACGTAGCCATAATATCACCAGACCACAATATGGTACCATACTGCTGAATGGATAAGGATCCAGAACGTGTGAGATTGACCACACGTTTCTCCTTTGTATCTGCCATTTGATTTTCATAGATGCCTTTTGCATGTGCCAGCGCATAATTATTGGCTTTGCGTGCATCGAAGTATCTGGTCAGATTCTCTTTTGCGAGTGCATAGCGCTCTTCCTCTTCCCTTTTTTCAAGTCCATTCCAATCTGGTGTAAATGGTTCCGTAGAATCACACCACCAGGCATCCACACCTCCTGAGAATAATTCCTCCTTACACTGTTTAAAGTAGAGTGCTCTCGCCTGCTCATCAAATGCATTGTAGGTGGACAGATTGGCAAGCAGATATCCGCCTTCCATCATCTGCGCATTATTCTCGCATCCTTTATTCATATTCGGCCAGATAGATACCATAAAAGCCGTATCATCTTCATGCAATTGATCGGTCATCGCCTTTAGATTCCCAAAGCGTTCTTTGTCGACTATCTTATTGCCCCATTTTCCTTCTTCCCAGGATTTCCAGTCTAGCACAAGGCAAGACAGCGGAATCTGCCTCTTCTTGAATTCTTTGGAGGTTGTTAAAATATCCTCCTGGGATACATACCGTTCTTTGGATTGTACATATCCAAAAGCCCAGCGTGGCAGCATCGCTGCCTTACCTGTAAGGGTACGGATCCCGGCAATTAATTCATCAAAGGTGTCTCCCACAATCAGATAATAGGAAATCTGGTCTACCGCATCTAGTACCACATGGATCTCATTGTCACGTTCTTCATAAGTCATGAGACAGTCTGCATCGAAAAGAATGGCATAGCCGTCGGAAGAGAGAAATACGGGCATAGGTATCTTCATATTATTCTGATACAGGTATTCCTTCACATTGCGGTAGTTATAGATGCCATTTTCATGCTGTCCCAGTCCATAGATACAGGTATCCTTCCGGATTTGAAAACAAACCGTGGCTGTATATGCATCACCTGTCTTTACAGTTGCCGCATTTTCAATAAAGGTGCGCTCTCCATCGATGGTTTTTTTTGTCACCATTTTGGCTTTCTTTCCTTCAATGCAATATTCATAGATGGCGCGGGGCTCAAAGGCAAATTGCTTTTGTTCAACCAGCGCCTTATCTCCACTTGCAAATGCAACTTTCTCCCTGTTTGCCTCCGGCTTTAAACAAAGTGTATCCCAATCCTTTTTTGAGGCTATTGTCATTCCGGGCTTATGTATAGTTCCATCAGGCGTACAGACAATTCTTGTAATCTTCCCCACTTGTTTGATCATTTTTTTCTCCTCTTTACACAAAACCTGCTGATTTTAGTTTGCTTTTAATACGGTAAATCCATTTCGCTCCATGGTAAATTCCCCGGCATACACATCGCCTGACAAAACATCGGTCATTGGCGTCTCCAGTTCTATCCTGGTATCTGCTGCCGTAAAGTTAAACACATAGTAATAATGCGCTTCGTTCTTTACACGATGTACGACTTCCACCTTTTTTTGTGGGCGTATTGGATTTTTCTCTATGGCTGCCTCGTCACAAATATGTGTCAATAATCCGCGCATTGCTTCCTCACTTATGTCGGTACCGAGATAATATGCGCATCCCCTTCCAAACGCATGCCTGCTTACTACCATGCTGTTTTCTTTATAATCCTGTGTATAAGTACCGATGGCTTCCGCTTCTCCCGAGAGCAGATCACACCACATTCCATCCTCACATGTGAGCGTTTCCTGTCCAAGTTTTAGGCGTAAGCTTGTATGATTATCATAAAACACCGGTTCTACTTCTTCTACCGTTACACCAAATACTTCTCTCATCCCGGCCGGAAGGGAGGTTGTATAGCCTACATTATCCTCATTTTTCACAGAAGTTAAGAAAGTCGCAAGAAGCGTTCCACCTTCTTCTACATAGGTACTCACTTTTTTCTGAAATGCTTCTGTTGTCAGAAAAGCACTGGGAAGCACGATGCACTTATATTTTGTGAAATCGGCATGATAGCTTACTACATCTACATTATATCCAGCGTCTAAAAGTGTCTGATACAGTCGTCCGGCATAATCCAGATATTTAAAGTCCGGATCATTTACAGGCTTAATACGAAGCGCCCAATGTACATCATAATCTATACAAATAGCCACTTCGTTTTCAAATCCCGCATCCCCAAGTGCTTCTAACTGACGCAATACCTGCGCAGTCTCCTGCATCTCATAATACCGTCTTCTCGGTACACCATCCATATCCACAATCGCATAGTTAAGCTGCTCCGCTCCGAATGGAAAGGTTCGAAATTGAAAATGCAGCATCATGTCTGCCCCATGTGCATAGGACTGTAGAACCGCCTGCTTAAGCGCACCCGGGTTAGGCTGCTGCCGTCCAGAACCACCGAAACGGTGTCCTCCGCCTGACATGAATTCCATTACCCAAAATGGCTTTCCTTCCTTGACTCCTCGCGCAAAGGCATATGGGAAAGAATCCACCGCCCGATCACGAAGTCCGGGATAATAGTCGAATCCATAGCAATCGAGTTCCTTAGTTCCTTCATAATAATCAATACTATTCGTAGCTAATCCCGTTCCATTCGTCGTAACAGGATACGCAGAATACTGATGCAGAATATCTGCCTGTATATTTTGGTACGCAATCTGCGATTGGCTGCAGAAGCGTTCGTATTCGAGGCGAAGTGTCGGATTTTCAAAGTATACTGGAAGTCTTTGCTCCGCACTGACTTCTATGGTATTGACTGGTGGCATAATCTGTGAGAAATCTGTATAGTTTTGTCCCCAGAAGATATTTCCACTACGCTTATTATAAGCATCTATATCCTTATACTTTTCCTTTAACCAATCCTGAAACTGCTTTATGCATTCTGGACAATGGCATCGTCCAGAAGCTTCCTGTGCGGGTTCGTTATCAATCTGGAAACCAGACACATATGGATTTTTCCCAAACCGCAATGCTATCTGCTCTGTAATTTTCGCAGAATATGTTCTATAGATGGGACTATTGTAGCAGTAGAAGCGTCTTCCACCAAAGGGTCTTGTTTCGCCACGGTTATCCACATAAAGCACTTCTGGATGTTTCGAAACCAGCCAAACCGGTGGACAAGCCGTCGGTGTACAGATAATGGACTTGATACCAGCCTTTCCTAATAGTTCCACAACCTCTTCTAACCATTCAAAATGATAGACTCCCTCTTCTGGTTCCATATGACACCATGCAAATTCTCCCATACGAACCGTGTTGATTCCAGACTCTATAATAAGCTTCAGATCATCCCGGATTCGCTTCATCTGCTTCGATCCCAGATGCCACGCGATACAGCCATTCTCCGACTGCTCCGTATGCATAATGATTAAAAGAATTCATCCCCGGGCTCCACATCGTCCCATCCGGCTTAATACCATCCCAATGCTCCCATACCGTCGTTGCCCCCATTTTGACCTGATACAGCCACGATGGGAAGTCATCCTTTAATAAGAGTTCATATGCTTCCTTTAGACAACCATTCTGGCTAAGTGCATGACAAAAATATGGCGTACCCACAAATCCGGTCACGAGATGTCCGTTCTCCTTTTTCAAGAGTCGCAGCAGTCCCTCTACAACCTTCTCAACTGCAGCTTTGGGCACCAGTTTAAAATATAAGGATACAATATGAGCCGTCTGTGTCTGCACGTTCATACTTCCATCTTCATTGAAGAATCTCTTTTGGTAAGTTTCTACGATATGGTCATACAATTCCTGATATTTCTGTGCCAGTTCCTGCTTCCCTAAAATTTTACAGATTTTCACAAAGAGCTCTGTGGAATATGCAAAATAAGCTGTACAAGTCAAATCATTTGGCGTAGCTCCAAAGTAGCTTCCTTCTTCTGCATCTAATGCCACCCAGTCTCCAAACTGTACTTTATAGTTCCATATGTAGTCTGTTGCATGTGCCTCCATGAAATCAATCCAGCCCTTCATATTCTCGAACTGTTTTTTCAAAATATCTGTATCTCCATACATCAGATACAAGGTCCATGGATTGATCACGGCTACATCCGCCCATGCTGCGGCACCTGTTGAGCCTTCCTTTACCAGCCAGTTATCCTCTGATTTTCCTGTGAGAATGTCTGGCACCACATGTGGAATACTACCATCTTCGGGTGTATCTGCCACTACATCACGCAGCCATTTCTCATAGAATGTATAGGTATCCATCAAATAACATGCAGTCCTGCTAAATATCTGCGCATCGCCTGTCCATCCGCACCGTTCATCTCTTTGCGGACAGTCTGTAGGTACATCTACAAAGTTACCCTTAAGTCCCCATAAAATATTGTGATGCAGTTGATTCAAATCTGCATTGGAGCACGCAAATTCTCCAAGTGGTTCCATATCCGAATACAGAGCATGCGCCTCAAAGTTTTCCGCCTTTGGTTCCCCAGGAAACGCGCGGATAACCGCATAACGAAATCCCATAAATGTAAATCTCGGATAAAACTCTACTTCTTTATCCTCTGCAAAAACATACGTCATATTCTGCTTGGCCTTGCGCAGATTATCCAGATATACATTTCCATCCTTGTCCAGAACTTCAAAAC
The DNA here is from genome assembly GCA_028692975.1 of Lachnospiraceae bacterium. Classification (GTDB taxonomy): domain Bacteria; phylum Bacillota; class Clostridia; order Lachnospirales; family Lachnospiraceae; genus JALENY01. The sequence goes on along the minus strand of JAQUWF010000029.1, from coordinate 14,317 downwards.
AATTTAGTTGGATTACATCACCCTTCTTGCCTTTTGCTTTTACATGGATCCTTCCAGACATATTCTGACCAAAGTCTAGCACCATTTCTCCCTTGGGTGTTTTCAAAAGTTCCCTGGGTGCGAAAATCTCTCTTTGGGTCACTTTTCCTGCACCCTGTGGATGCAAAATGGTCTTGTCTGCCGGTAAGGTTTCCACTGGTTTCCATGGATATGTATTCGTTCCGGCAAGTGACCAATCCTTGATTTCTTTTGCCGCATCGTAGATTTCCCCATCGTAGATTTCAGAAAAGACAATCGGGGCATCTGCTCCCTGCCAATTCTCATCACTCATAACCAACTGACTTGTTCCATCTGCATAACGGATCAACATCTGGAATAAAAACGCAGTCTGGCAGCCGTAATTATTTCGCTTATGAACGAAGCCCATCAACCCTTTATACCAACCAGCCGCGAGCATGGCTCCTGCCATATTCGCTCCATTATTTAATGCATCCTTCACATCATAAATCTGATAAAGCAAATTCTTATTATAGGAAGTCCATCCCGGAGTCAATTCATCCTTTCCTATTTTCGTGCCATTGATATACAGATTGTACACACCCAATGCGGTACAACAAGCATATGCTTCTCTCACTTCCTTCTCAACCCGGAATCCGCCTCTTACATATGTCCCCTTGGAATCATCCTTATCCTCTGGTGTTTCTGCCGAAACAAAGGAAGCTTCCCAGCTCTCTTCTGTAAGCATTCCGCTTACCATATGCGCACTTTCACTCCATGCACTTTGCTCATCCCCTGTAGTTACCCGTACACGTACATAGTATCCACTCAATGGCTCTAAGGAAAAATCTTCCAATACAACTTGTACAGAACACTCTGAGGCAACGTTTCCGCTATCGTACACCATCTGCGCAAATGCTGCATCTCCTGCGATCTGTATCTGATAACTTTGCTGCAGAACGTTTCGCCTGTCACTTTGTATTTCCCAGCTAAAGCGCGGTGTCCCCTCTATACCCATGATTTCTTTTTGATAATTAATCCTTAGATTTTCTACCTTTACCATATTTTCCCCTTTCATAACATGTCAGTACACTAGCCTTATAATAACGTAGAATTATAAAAGTATATATAACGGTTTTCTACTTTTGCATTGACCAAAGCCTAGATTATTTTTGGCAAATGTAGTATGCTAGAAACATACTTGGCTAAGCAAGCCCCGCATAAGGAGGATTCTGCTGTGAACTACGAAGAACTGGATGAATATTTAAGGGAACCAACAGAAGACGAAAAATCGCATATGCCGCTGGCACATGCGATTGCAGACTACTCAACCCTCAGGCAGGTACATATCCATGGTATCTCTACTCCCTTACTTACCAAACGGGAATTCTCCGACTTCTCCACGGAGAGCATTCTGATGGTTGCAAAACATCCCCGTTACCTTGAAATACCACTTCATGTACATGAATGGATTGAGATGACCTATATCTATTCGGGTGAATGTACCCAGCAGATTGACGATAACCTTTATCACCTGCAAAAGGGACAGCTCTGTATGATTGATACCGGCACCCCACATGCGATCCATACCTGCAGTGAGGATGATATTCTAATCAACATACTGATTAATAAAGAATATTTTACCACGAATTTCCTTTCCCGTTTTTCATCTCGAAGTCTGCTCTCAAGCTTTATCGTAAATGCGATTTCGGAAAAGACCAACAATGATAATTATATTATCTTTCATTCTGAGAAGAGTCGTCATCTCTTAGTCCTGATTCGGGAACTTATGTGTGAATATTTCTCACCGTCTCTGAATTCGGCTGACGTGTTAGATGCCTACATGGCACTTATCTTTTTAGAACTGATCCGTATTCAGGAAAATGAGATGCTGGAAACCAATGTGACTGAAAAAGGACTCTCTCTCCTCTCTGTACTGCACTACGTGGAAAACAATGATAAAGAAGCCACCTTGCAGAAAGCTGCCGTCTATTTTGGCATGAATCCAAGTTACCTGTCAACTCTGCTAAAGAAAAAGTTTGGTTATACCTTTGGCGAGCTTTTAAGAAAGATCCGCATGAACCATGCAAAACGTCTGCTGCGCAGCACTACAATGAGTGTGACAGAGATTGCACAAACCGTAGGCTATGAAAACATCAGCTACTTTTATCAGAAGTTCCGCCTGGAAACCGGCCTGAATCCAGGGGAATACAGAGATAATTTGTAACGTGGCCGACAGATTGTCTTCGAAGTCTTTTACATAATATTGTATTCAGGATTCCTTTTTAAACATCCCCTCTACACGCGAAGCATTCTATACCCCACGCCCACATGGGTCTGGATATACTTCTGCGTTGTGGTATTGCTTTCTATTTTCTTGCGCAGAGTTGCCATGAAAACTCGCAGCGAAGCTACATTATTCTCCCAGGCACTGCCCCAGATTTCTCGTGTAATGAATGTGTGAGTCAAAACTTTGCCTGTATTTTTAGCAAGCAGGCATAACAGCTTGTATTCAATGGGTGTCAAATGCAGCTCCGCATCACCCATAAATACACACCCGGCAGCATAATCGATTTTTAATTCCCCATTGGTATAGACTACCTTTTCGCTGCCTGTCGCAGAAGCGGAATAGTTTAAACGGCGGAAGGTTACCCGCAGTCTTGCCAAAAGCTCTTCCACCGAAAATGGCTTGGTGAGGTAATCGTCTGCGCCTGCATCCAGCGCATCGATTTTATCCGTATCCTCGCTCCTGGCACTAATGACAATAATAGGCATTTGTGACCACGAGCGTATTCTGCGAATAATATCGATTCCGTCTATGTCCGGCAGACCCAGATCCAAAAGTACAACATCTGGATTATACGAAACTGCTTCCAGTATGGCGGCTTGTCCTGTAGGTGCCGTGTGAAATCTATAATCGTGGGTTTCCAACGTAGTAGAAATCAAATTCCGTACTGCTACATCATCTTCTACAACTAAAACAAGTGGCTTATTCATGCAGTGTTACCTCCTCTGCTGGTAATGTAAACGAAAAAACAGTTCCATTAGGAATGTTATCCCGAACTGAAATTGTTCCGCCGTGTGCTGTGATAATGGATTTGCAAAGAGCCAAGCCAAGCCCAAGACTTCTTCGGCTATCCGCAATCGTCGTTGTGGCGGTATAGAACATTTCAAATATTTTTGCTTTAGCCTCTTCCGAAATACCATTTCCGTTATCGGAGATTTCAACGACAACCTTGTCTTTTACCTTTGATATGGCAATTATAATTTCGGAATCAGCAGGTGTGTATTTTATGGCATTATCTACAATATTGATAATCACCTGAATAATAAGCCTTGCATCCATCTTCGCCATAATAAAATCATCGGACTGCTGCACGACTATCTTATGCTCCACACTCTTGCGATGGATGTGGCTTAGTGCTTCTGCAACCACTTCCTCCATCAATTCTGCCGACATTTTAAGATTCATGGAGCCGTCTTCAATCCTTGTAACAGACAATAAATTTTCCACAAGGTTGATCAGCCATAGGGAATCATCGTAAATATCCGTATAAAGTATTTTTCGTTTCTGTTCATCTATGGCAGCCTCATTCGATAATAGAATACCGGCATTCCCGGAAATAGACGTCAGCGGTGTCCGCAGATCATGAGAAATAGAGCGCAGCAGATTCGCACGGAGCTGCTCGTTTTTCGCCAGAATGGCAGCCTGCTCCCGGTCATAGGAAACCTTTTGATTTTCAAGAGCCAGCGCACATTCTCCAATGATAGAAAGAACAACACTGTTCTCAAAAGAGTCCAGTGGTTCACCACCAATAGCAATTCCTACTACACCATACACCGCCGTGTTGACCCGGACTGCAAGATATAAACATTGGGCACTGCCAAGTGTATTCGTTGTGGCACCTGCGTGTTTATTGTTTTTGAACACCCATTCTGCCACCGCTTTTTCATTTTCGGAGGTATAATTCTTTGGTATTTCCTCTTCCCCAACGAAAAAAACAGACGGCTGTCCCAGTTTCTCGTTTTCCACCGAATAAAAAATAATATCTTTTCCCAACAGTTTTGTTAACTGGCTGGATGTGATGGAAACAATATCCCTTTTATCCTTTGCCTTTTGCAGCAGCTGATTCGTTTCCAGCAAAACTTTGGTGCGGTAAGCTGTCTGTGCAGATTGCTTTGCATTCTGTTTTATCTTGGCCGCAAGTGTACCGGTCAGAAAAGCAGAAAGAAACATGATCAAAAACGTGACCGGATACCCACCATCGTAAGCATTCAGGGAAAATCGCGGCACGGTAAAAAAGAAATTAAAGGTCAACACGCTGATCACCGATGAAACAAGACTATATAGTCGTTCAGAAGTGATAATTGCCGTGATCAAAACACTCAAAATATAAACGGTGATAATATTTGCTTCACTAAAGCCCAGCTGGTAAAAAGCATATCCGATTAACGTCGCTAACACGAGTAATGCAATACTTTTTATAAGGTCGGAAAGCATGAATCTAAATGGAGATCGTTTTGCTCTCTTCGGCTTATACCTGGATATTTCCTGGTCCGGAATAATGTAAACATCAAGATTTGGTGCGGAGGATGTTAACTTTTCTGTGAGAGAAGGTTTCCCAAATACATATTTGCGTTTTGCATTATTTCTGCCTACCACTATTTTAGAAACACCCGATAATCTTGCAAACTCCGCAATCTGGAATGCCACATCATCACCATATACGGTTTCAATAGCCGCTCCTAATTGTTCTGCCAATGCCACATTGCTGCGCAGCCGTTTCCTGTTTTCCTCACTCATGACGGCAAAGTCCGGTGTCTCAACAAAAAGAGCCGTAAAGTTGCCTCTGAAGGCATATGCCATTCTTGCAGCCGTGCGAATAATTTTGGAATTAGAGGGCGAGGAAGAGAGACATACCAGAATATGCTCGTCTGTGTAATATGTGCTGCCCTGTGCCACTTTGGCCTTTTCTGCCACTTTATTTACACGGTCTGCACATCGTCTCAGCGCAATTTCCCGCAGAGCCACCAGATTTTCCACACTGAAAAAATTCCCCAACGCCTTTTTCGCCTGTGTTTCTTTATATATTTTACCTTCATGTAAACGTTCAATCAAATCCGTAGGTTCAATATCAACCAATTCCACTTGATGCGCCTGATCAAAAATCCTGTCCGGAATACGCTCTCTGACCATAACGCCTGTGATCGAGGCAACAATATCATTTAGACTTTCAATATGCTGTACATTCACAGTGGTATATACATCTATTCCTGCTTTTAAAAGTTCCAAAATATCCTGATACCGTTTTGTGTGCCTGCATGCTTCCGCGTTGGTATGAGCCAGCTCATCCACCAGAATCAGCTGCGGTTTCCGGCTGATGGCCGCGTCCAGATCAAATTCTTTCAAACAAATCCCTTTATGCTCCAGGGAAAGCGGGGCCATGCACTCCAGTCCGCCCAGCAGTGCGGTGGTCTGCGGCCTTGTGTGTGGCTCCACATACCCTACGACCACATCAATCCCCTGCCGTTTGGCGGCGTGCGCTGCTTTTAGCATGGTGTAGGTTTTGCCTACGCCTGCTGCATATCCAAAAAATATCTTTAAATGGCCTTCCTTTTCGCTCTTGGTCTCTTCACTTATTTTCTTTAATATCTCTTCCGGATCTGCTCTCAAATCCTCCATTTTGCCACCTCTGATCACGATTTTTTATAATTATAGCACAGTTGGGTTTAAAAATATATTAACGGTATGGCAGCGGTATTAAGATTGTATAAAGAAAATGACAGAGGATGCTTTCCTCTGCCATTCTTGTCACTCCATTATAAAATCATAAAATTCCTTCTAACATGAGATTGACCTTCAGCACATTGACCGTTTTTTCTCCAAACACACCAAGCAATTTACCCGTTGTGCACTTGTCAATGATGTCGTCTATTTCCTGCTCTGTCCTGTTATTTGCCTTTGCAAGACGCGCAACCTGGTACTCTGCTGCTGCGGGCGATATCTGTGGGTCAAGTCCACTGCCCGAACAGGTAACAAGATCAACCGGGATCGCCGTTTCATCCATATCCGGATTGGCTTCCTTTATCATGTCCACACGCTCTGCAACTAGTTCCTCATATTCCTCGCTTGCAGGACTTAAATTAGACGGAGCAGCATACATGAGCGTCTTTCCGTTCTCATCCTTGAATGTAGACACATCTACATTCATAATGCGGCCCCACATGTGGGCTTCATCCGTATATTGCTGTGCCAGAAGCTCGCACCCATATTTTTTGCCGTCTACTTCTATGATACTGCCGTTCGCCTTGTCGGAAAACAACAGCTGTGCCACTCCAGTGACCATACCGGTATATATAACACCACAAATAACAGTAGCCAGCAGTACCAGCATTGCTGCTCGCGGCAGCACTTCTTTTATTGACTTCATAATCTTACCTCCTTAAAGTAAAGGGAACCGTTCCTCTTTACTACGCTAAATGAAAAACAACCAAAAGCATATCAATCAGTTTGATGAATACAAATGGTGCAACCAAACCGCCAATTCCATACACCAGTAAATTTTGAGTTAAAAGCTTGCCCGCAGACACTTCACGATATTTTACACCCCTTAATGCCAGGGGGATCAAAGCGATGATGATCAAGGCATTATAGATAATCGCGGACAGCACCGCACTCTGTGGTGAATGGAGTCCCATAATATTCAGTGCAGAAAGTCCCGGATACAGCCCGATAAACAGCGCTGGGATAATGGCAAAATATTTGGCAAGGTCATTTGCGATGGAAAACGTGGTAAGACTTCCTCGGGTCATCAAAAGCTGTTTACCAATACGGACAATATCAATCAGCTTCGTTGGAGAAGAATCAAGATCTACCATATTGCCAGCTTCCTTAGCCGCCTGTGTACCTGTATTCATGGCAACTGCCACGTCCGCCTGTGCAAGTGCCGGTGCATCATTCGTTCCGTCACCTGTCATGGCTACTAAATGCCCCTTCGTCTGGAAGTCACGAATCATGGTCAGCTTGCCTTCTGGTGTTGCTTCCGCAAGGAAGTCATCCACGCCTGCTTCTGCTGCGATGGCCGCTGCCGTCAGTGGATTATCTCCTGTAATCATAATGGTTTTGATACCCATTTTACGAAGATCGGCAAATTTTTCCTGAACGCCCTGCTTGATGATATCCTTCAGGTGTATGATCCCCAGTATCTTGTGATTTTTTGCCACAACAAGAGGCGTTCCGCCCTGATTTGAGATATTCTTTACTGCTTCATCACAGTTTTTGCTGTAAGTACCACCGTTGGCAAGGACATATTCTTTGACCGAATCTGCTGCACCCTTGCGGATTTCTGTGCCTGCAAAGTCGACACCACTCATGCGGGTCTTAGCTGTAAAGGGGATAAAGGTCATTCCTTTTTCACCGATGCTCCTGCCACGAATATTAAACTGTTCTTTCGCCAGCACAACCACACTTCTACCCTCTGGTGTCTCATCTGCAAGAGAGGAAAGCTGTGCAGCGTCTGCCAATTCCTCCGGTGATGTACCATCAACAGGAATAAACGCACATGCCTGGCGGTTGCCAAGGGTAATGGTACCTGTTTTGTCCAGCATCAGAATGTCCACATCACCGGCCGCTTCGATGGCACGGCCGCTCATGGCAAGAACATTCGCCTGATTCAGTCTGCTCATACCGGCAATACCAATAGCAGAAAGCAATGCGCCAATGGTCGTTGGTGCAAGACATACAAGCAATGCGACCAAAGTTGTCACCGATGTTGGATTTGCAATACCTGCCTGTTTTGCAGAGAATGCAGAATATGTGTAAAGTGACAGTGTGACCAGAATGAATATAATAGACAAAGCAACCAGAAAAATCTGCAGTGCTATTTCATTGGGTGTTTTCTTTCTGGCTGCGCCTTCTACCATGGCAATCATTTTGTCCAGAAAGCTTTCTCCGGCTTCACTTGTTACCTCTACCACGATCCAGTCGGATAAAACCGTCGTACCGCCGGTTACTGCACTTCTGTCTCCGCCACTTTCACGGATGACCGGGGCAGATTCACCGGTGATTGCACTTTCGTCAACGGATGCTGCACCGTCAACCACCTCGCCATCCGCAGGGATTTGTTCCCCTGCGCAGACAAGTACAATATCACCTTTTTTTAAAGTTGCAGAAGATACCTGTGTAACCTCTTTCCTTTGCGTAACAGACGGTATCTTGTGCGCCTCTACATCTTTTTTCGCCGCACGCAGGGAATCGGCCTGTGCCTTACCACGTCCCTCGGCAATAGCCTCGGCAAAGTTTGCGAACAGCGTCGTGAACCAGAGAATAACTGCAATAGCAAGTGTATAGCCGGAATTTACATCTTTTAGCCCAAATAAAGAGATGATCCATAAAACACTGGTAAGTATTGCTGAAATATATACCAGGAGCATAACCGGATTTCCTGCCTGCGTTTTTGGATTTAACTTAACAAACGAATCTTTTATTGCTCTGCCAAGCATCTTTTTATCTGTCATGACATTTTTATTTTTTACAGACATTATTGTATCCCACCTTTCTTTATGCAATATTACTGAAGAATTCAGCGATTGGTCCCAAGGACAATGCCGGGAAGAAACTCAAAGCGCCGATTAAAAGTACAACAAATATCAGAAGAAATACAAACAGTCCATTTGTTGTAGAAAGCGTTCCTGCCGTCGCAGCAATTTTTTTCTTGCCTGCAAGACTGCCCGCAATGGCAAGTGTACCAACAACAGGCACAAAACGTGCAAACAGCATGACCAGCCCCAATGCTACATTAAGGAAAGTTGTATTGGCATTAAATCCGGCAAAAGCCGAGCCGTTATTACCGCCACAAGAAGAAAATGCATAGAGCATTTCTGAAAATCCATGTGCCCCTGTATTATTCAAACTGTCTGCTACCTCTGGAACCACCGCAGCAATTCCACTGCCTACAAGAATCGCAATAGGTGTGGCAAGACATACCAGTACCGCCCATTTCATTTCATAAGGCTCGATCTTTTTACCGAGAAATTCCGGTGTTCTGCCCACCATAAGGCCCGCAATAAATACGGTCAGAATGGCAAATGCAAGCATTCCATAAAGTCCGCATCCCACACCGCCAAAGACAACCTCACCAAGCTGCATTAAAAGCATGGTCATCATACCGCCAAGAGGCGTATAGCTGTCATGCATGGAATTTACGGAGCCGTTGGAAGCCGCCGTCGTAAACGTCGCCCAGGTAGCCGAAGTTGCGATACCGAACCTACTTTCCTTACCCTCCATATTACCGCCAGCCTGATTGACAGTAGAAATATCTACCGTACCATTCTGCGCAAGTTGTGGGGTCCCAGCCTGTTCATTCACTGCTACAACACCCAGTGCAAGGACAAGGCAGACAAACATGGCAATAAATACTGCAAGACCCTGTTTTTTGTTTTTCATATTTCTGCCAAAGGTAAAGCACAGTGCCGCCGGAATCAGAAGCAGCGAAAGCATTTCTAAAATGTTTGTAAATGGATTTGGGTTTTCCAGCGGGTGTGCTGAGTTAACACCGTAGTAACCGCCTCCATTTGTACCGGTCTGCTTAATGGCAATCTGGCTTGCCGCCGGGCCAAGCGGAACGATCTGGTCTGTAACAATCTCTGCATTTTCGACTATTTCCCCATCCACCTTAACTGTGTTGTTGGCTGTGTCGATTTCTGCGTCTTCTATTATTTCTCCGTCCTGTGTCACAGCGATTGGCTCAAGCAGCGAAACTGTCTCTGCTGATTTCAGATTCTGTACAACACCTCCACCTACCAGGCAAAGTGCAAGGACCAGATTCAACGGAATCAAAACATGAAGAATAATACGTGTCATATCCACCCAAAAGTTACCCAGCCCATCCGTTTTCACCCGGATGAAACCACGAATGAGGGCAAACAAAACAGCAATACCGGTGGCTGCTGACACAAAGTTTTGAACTGTAAGGCCAAGTGCCTGTGTCAAATAACTGAGTGTAGACTCACCACTGTAAGCCTGCCAGTTGGTATTGGTAACAAAACTTGCAGCCGTGTTAAAAGATAAATCCCATTTTACACCTGGCAGTCCCTGGGGATTTCCCATTAGAACTCCCTGGAAAATCTGCATCAGGAAAAGCACAAGCAGGCTGATACCGGAAAACAAAAGAACACTGAGTGTATATTTCTTCCATGTCATCTGCTCTTCGCTCTTTACACGCATTAATTTGTAGACAGCCTTTTCACAAGGCACACAAATTCTTGACAAAAATGTTTTTTCCCCATTCATGACTTTTCCTATGTAAGCCCCCAGGGGAATGGCAAGCGCCACGAGAACTACAAGATACAACACATATTGAATTACTGTTCCCATCATTGTTTATCACCTCTCATTAAAATCACTACATAATAGATTAAAAGTGCAACCGCAATTGTCCCGATTGCTGTAATTAGTATTTGCATAACTTTCCTCCTCCTTTGATCCTATTCAGTTTATCCAATCATACTTTAAAATGGTGTAAGGATTTCCCCATGTAGAATAAAGATTTTATAAAGACACATTAAATCCATCCCATAAGCCAGGCGATTGGAACCATAATTGCTGTAGTACAAACGGAAACTGCAATAATAACAGACATAGGCACACCGATAATAAGTGCTAAAAAATCTACACATGGATGATGGTCCATAAAGTTTTCTACCGTTTCATGAAATTTATTTTGTTTGAAGTTTGTTAAAATAGTATGCATCATAGTTTCTCCCTCCTATGACTACATACTAGTTTCTTTTGTATTAAAAGGGTAAAAGCAAATGTCAGCAGAAATTAAGAGAATATAAAGAACAGGCAGAAAAGATGACCTGTCCATCTTTTCTGCCTGCTGCAAGATTTGTTTTTAATTTTTATTATTTTCTCTCTTTAAAACATTTATCAAGTGTCCCATATAATATTGTTGTATCAATAGGTTTTGCAATATGGCCGTTCATACCAGCAGAGAATGCTGCGGATACGTCTTCTGAGAAAGCATTGGCCGTCATCGCATAAATAGGAATGGATTTGGCCTGGGGATGCTGGGAAGCACGAATCTCTTTTGTCGCCTCATATCCGTCCAGGATCGGCATCTGTATATCCATCAATATTGCGTCATAGGTCCCTGTAGTTGAAGCAGTAAAAATCTCCAGTGCTTCTTTTCCATCCCTGGCGCAGTCCACCTTCATATTTACCATCTCAAGCAAATCCGTTGCAATTTCACGATTCAATTCGTTGTCTTCTGCAAGCAGGATTCGTTTCCCGGTAAAATCATACGCTGTTTGATCGGCTGTGAGTTTCGTGTATTTACCGCCGCTGAGCGTCATCAGAACATTGTAAACCGTAGACTGAAACAGCGGCTTGGAGATAAACATATTCGCGCCGGCTGCTTTTGCCTCGTCCTCCACCTCAGACAGATCATAGGCAGATACGATGATGATGATCGTGTTTTCGTCGTATAGCTCACGGATTTTTTGGGTTACATCAATACCATTTGTTCCGGGCATTTTCCAGTCCACAAAGCAAATATCATAACCGGTGCCTCTCCGATGTGCATCGTGTAACAGCTCGATGGCCTCATCACCAGTTGACGCTGTTTCAAACTGCACCCCGATTCGTTCCAGGACGATAGAAGTATATTCCAGCGTATTCTCATCATCGTCGACAATCAAAGCCCGAATATCTTTTAATTTCGATTCATCCTTCTGTGCTGTGGCAACATCCACATCAAATGGTAGTTCCACCGTAAACGTTGTTCCCATATTTTTCTTGCTTTCCACCTTGATCGCACCGTGCATCATCTCTACCAGATTTTTGGTGATAGAAAGCCCCAGTCCACTGCCGCCATGGGCGAGCGCTGTGTTGGCACTTTCCTGTTCAAAAGGCTTGAAAATCCTTGTCTGCATCTCTTCCGAAATGCCGCATCCATTGTCGCAAACCGAAAAGCGGAGATACACCTTTTCTCCGGTCCGATTCTCCTGTAGGACGATTACCTTGATTTTGCCACCCTCAGGTGTAAACTTGTAGGCATTGGAAAGCAAATTGAGCAAAATCTGATTTAAACGCAGCGAATCACCGATCAGGCGCTCTTCTGTCACGCCTGACAGCATCACCTCAAACTCTATATTTTTGTTTTTACACTGGGTATAGTACAGTGTAGACACCGAAGATATCAGTGTTTTCAAGTCGAATGGGTTATGTGCAATTTTCAGTTTTTCACTTTCGATAGCCGACATATCCAGCACATCATTAATAATACCAAGCAATATTTTGGCTGAAGAATCTATTTTTGATAAATAATCCTCCGTTTTTTCTTTGTCATCTGCATGGTGTCTGGCGATTTCGGTCAGTCCCACAATGGCATTCATGGGCGTGCGGATCTCGTGGCTCATGCGGGCAAGGAACTGCGATTTTGCTTTATTCGCATGATCTGCACGGAGCGCAGCCTCGGAAAGAAGCTGATTTTTTTCCTCCATCCGCTTAAAGTTTCTCTGCCTGATCATGAGAATCAGAATAAACAGCCCCACACAAACAATCATAAGGAAGGCAATCACAGCAAATGGAATTCGGTATTTATACAGCGTGTCCTGCAGAGTGAGACGGTAGGGCTTTCCAGTCGTATATTTGGCGACGATTTGTGAAGATTCATCGTCGCTGATCTGGGAAATGCTTTTGTTAAGAATGGAAATCAAAAGAGGGTCGGCCAGAAAATCTTCCGGTTGTCCATCCACACCAATAAGCGTCATCGCACTCAGGCAGAGCTGATCACTCAGCCCCTCCACAGGGTATGCAGATAATGCTTCATATTGTGGCTTTGAAAGAAGATTCGTTACCACATACTGATTTTGCATCAAAAGATCTGCCTCCCCATTCACTACCGCACGGAAACTATCCTCAACGGTGTCATAAGCGACTATTTTAAAATTGGGATACTTGGTTTGCAAAAATGCCTCCACGCTGCCGGAGCCAGTGGCCATTGCAACGATATGAGCCGCATTTTTGTCAAATGTAAAATTACTTCTGCCCACAAAAACCTTTTGCGCACTGAGATAAGGCTCCGACAGCCGCAGTCCTTTTGCCTCCATATTGATGCTGGTATATTCCACACTGGAAACCAGCCCAATCTGCTCCTGTCTGAGATAATCATAGTCTATTTTTCCGGCAGGAAGCGGAATATAATTAAATTGCAGACCGCTGATCTCCGAGAGCCTGTCCAGGATCTGGCGAGTCATTCCGGCAAATTCACCCGTATCCTCATCTGTGTAGGATACCGGGTCCTGGGTCGCAACATAGCCCAGATTGATGGCTTTGAGTGATTTAATATAAGCCTGTTCCTCTTTGCTAAACACTTCAGGGTCCGCAGCCATTACAGGCATCACAGCGGAGGAGAACAAGGTCAATGCCAATGCAATCACTGCTATTCTTTTCAAAATTTTCATGTTTTGCTTCCTCCACTTTGTATGCTGTATTCTTTAATTTCAGCGTGCGATCAAATCACAGAGTGTTTGAAATAGCCGGATTGGATCGATAGGCTTTGCAATATGGGCATTCATGCCAGAATCCAGACTCTTTTTCACGTCCTCCTCAAAGGCATTTGCCGTCATGGCAATAATCGGTACGGTTTTCGCATCCATACGGTCAAGTGCCCGAATTGCTTTTGTCGCCGTGATTCCGTCCATAATCGGCATACGAATATCCATAAGAACCGCATCGTAGTAGTTTGGTTCAGCCTGGCTAAAGAAATCCAAAGCCACCTGCCCATTTTCCGCATGCTCTATAACCATACCCTTCTTTTCCAGCAGTTTGGTTGCAATCTGCGTGTTGAGGGGGTGGTCCTCACAGAGTAGCACACGTTTCCCGCTAAGACAGACCTGGAAAGTTTCCGCTTTGACTACAGGCTCTGCCTCTTCACCAGCCAGCTCAAAAGCAAGCTCTACTGCAAATTCTGACCCGATCCCTTTTTCACTTTTAACTGAAATAGTTCCACCCATAATTTCCACAAGATTTTTTACGATAGCAAGTCCCAGTCCTGTTCCGGCGTAATTGACGGTCGTTGGGTCATTTTCCTGTTCAAAAGGTTCAAAGATTTTGGGCAGAAAATTCTTGTCAATGCCGATACCGGTATCCTTAACAACCAGCTTTGTTTTTATCTGCTTTACATTTAACCATAGGCATTCACCCATTACCTCAACCGTGCCGTTTTCAGGTGTGAATTTAATCGCATTGGAAACAAGATTAAAAAATATTTGCTGCACACGCACTTTGTCTAAGTACACCAGCCTATTTAACTCT
>JAQUWF010000028.1:16513-33530 GCA_028692975.1 Lachnospiraceae bacterium | reverse complement strand
TAGGGGACGGGGAGCGCAGCGACACTTCCCGACCAGATGCGGTCGTTAGCCGCTCGCAAGTCCTAAGTCTAAAAAAGTGGTGCCTGGACGGTACCGGGACATTCGGCGAGAAAACTGATGTTTTCTCACCTCAGGTCCCTCCAAAAGTTGATTTGGTAATCAACTTTTGCCCGTCCACGCGCCACTTTTTTTGACTAAGGTCTTGCGGCAGCCAACTCCGACGCATCTGGTCAGGAAGTGTCGCTGCGCTCCCCTGGCCGTGTTGTGGGGGAGGACGCCGCTGCGCGCGGCACGGGCTCGGCTTCGCCATCGCGGGCTCGGACTCGGCGTTGCCATCGCGGATGGGGGCTCGGCTTCGCCATCGCGGGGGAGGGCTTGGCGTTGCCATCGCGGATAAAGGCTCGCGTTTGTGGGTGATGGGGCATGGAGGATAAAATTTGTGGGTGATGCCCTGTTTGAGGTGAAATCCAAGCATTTTTAGGAGATATTTGATGAATTGGGGCATAGAGAAGAGAAGGGCTTCTCGGTGCCCTGACTTTGTGTGTTTGCGGGGCATGGGGAGTTGAAAATTTTGTATATGCCTACGCAAGCCATGTATAGGGTGCGAAATATGCAGTGGCGGGGCAGGGGGACTTGGAAAAGGTGTAGATGCCCCGGCAATTAATTTGGTTTACATAAAACAAAGGAGCAAATTCTCGTTTTAATAATAAACAATGGGCAGGGAGGTGTTGGTTAAATCCGACACCTTGTTTTTTTGACAAACAAAAAGGCAAATTTTTCTATCAATTGGGTCATGTTTCTCAATTGGAAAAACATAAAAAAACAGATATACTGACCTTAACAAAAAACAAGGAGGAAAGGAAATGAAAAGGAAACGAGTATTAAGCGTTATGATGGCGGCACTTATGGTGGCATCAATGGTGGCGGGATGTGGAAAGAGCGCGACGGCAGAAGGAGATAAGGCAGGAGATGCGGCAGAAACGGAAACTGCGGCGGCGGACGACAAGGATAAAGTAATTACCTTTTGGCATATTGGAACAGATGAACCGGATATTTCTGTATTTGGAAATGCTGTGGAGGAATTCAATAAGAATAATAAATCTGGTTACAAGATCGAGGACGTATCGGTGGAGTCGGATGCCTATAAGGAAAAACTTCTGATCGCCATGAGTTCAGGGGAATGCCCGGATATCTATACCAGTTGGTCCGGAGGTCCCATGGATGAATATGTGGATGCCGGATATGCACAGCCGCTAGACGATCTTTTTGCAAAAAGCGAGTGGAAAGATAAGTTGATGGATTCTGCACTGGAACAGGGAAAATATAATGATAAGCTATATGGTATAGGTATGCTGAATGTGGCAGTTGCCGGAATTTTCTATAACAAAGACATTTTCCAGCAGTACAATCTGGAAGTGCCGACGACTATAAGTGAATTAGAAAAAGTCTGCGACACGCTGGTACAAAATAGTGTGACTCCATTTGCGCTTGCCAACTCAGAAAAATGGACAGGCTCTATGTATTTTGTAAATCTGGCTACCAGAAAAGGCGGTTTAAAACCATTTAAGGATGCGGTAGCGGGCACAGGAAGTTTTGAAGATGAGTGCTTTGTCTGGGCAGGTCAGAAGATTCAGGACTGGGTTAATAACGGTTACTTCCCGGAAGGCGTGAACAGCTTAAGTGAAGGTGACGGACAGTCTAAGCAGATGTTCTATACAGGGGAGGCTGCCATGAAGGTAATGGGCTCCTGGGATGCAGGAAGTTATCGGGCAGACAATCCTGATTTCTATAACAAGGTTGGCTGGTTCCCATTCCCCGCGGCAGATGGCACAGATGTAGATCCATCTATTATGATCGGAACTACAGGAGATCAGTTCCTGAGCTTTAACTGTACAGGTAAAAAACTCGATGCGGCATTTGAATTAATGAACTACTATTTTGACGACAAATATATTCAGGAAACAGTTAATGCAGGCAGAGTTATGCCGGTTAAAGATGTAGAAAAACTTATCGGCGACGACCAGCCGCTGGAGAAACAGATCATGGAGAAGGTAAGCGAGGCATCTGATACACAGCTTTGGTATGATCAGTATCTTCCGCCTGCAGTATCCCAGACTCATCTGGACACCTGTCAGGAATTGTTTGGTCTGACCATAACACCGGAAGATGCGGCGGCAGAATTCCAGAAATCCATGCAGGCTAATCTTGACGGCAAGTAACTAAAAACCAAACTTATTCAGCACAGCAGGCTTAAAATATGTCTGCTATGCTGAATAGTAATTAGAAATAGAAATCAGAGCGTAACTATTCAGCAGGTCTGCACATTTACTGCGCTGACCGTAAAAAAAGATGCAAGTGTGCAGAAATCCTATTCCTGAAGGTGATTTTCATGGATTTGTGCATCGTAACTGGGCAGGTACTGAACAGTTACATCAGAGCGAATAAAAGAAGGGGATAAAGATGGTGGATTTAGACAACTTTGATAAGATCCAAAAACGCATGACTGCACTTTGGGACAGAGAAATTATTGATCGGTGCTGTATCAGTGTATTTGCATATGACCAGCAGGCAATGCAGGAGTTTTACACACTTCCGGATGAAAAGATGGATTGCCGGTATTTTATGACCGATCCCGAGATGATTCGTTCCCGCCATATGAATCTCTTTGACAAATCCTATTATGCTGGAGAAGCATTCCCGTTGGTGAATCTGAATATGGGACCCTCCGGACACACAGCATTTGTAAAGGGCGTCCAGCCGGGCTATTCACCCTCCACAATCTGGTATGACCACATTATGGAGCATGATGATGAACTGGAGCCCAAAAAGATTGTCTTTGACGAACACGCCTATCTGTATGAGCAGACCTTCCGGGCAGCAGAATATCTCACCAGCCATGCGGATGGAAGATATATGGTATCCATGCCAGATGTTGCGGGAAATATGGATGCTCTCTCGGAACTGCGCACACCGACCAACCTTCTTATGGATCTGGTTACAGAGGAAGAACTTGTCGTAGCGTGCCTGGATCGCATTGAAAAGATCTGGGAGCATAGCACAAAAAGAGCGTATGAATGTTTGAAGGACTCCTGCTTCGGCGGAAGCTGCATCGGCTGGCTCAATACCTGGGCACCCGGTTTTCATAATCAGATGCAGGTGGATATGTCCGTGATGTTCTCCAATGATTATTATGAACGATATGCCCGTAGGGAACTGGAACGCCAGTCTGGTCTTTTGGACTACGCGTTGTACCATCTGGATGGACAGGAGCAACTCCGTCATTTGGATACCATGCTCTCCATCGACGACCTGAAGATGATCCAGTGGACAAATGTGGCGGGGCAGCCGTCCAGGGTGCAGTTTATACCGGAATTCAAGCGGATCCAGAAGGCTGGGAAATGCCTGCTTATCCTGTGTGAAGCGGATGAGGTAGAGCCGCTGCTTGAAAATCTTTCTTCCAGGGGACTGCTCCTGAACGTAAAAGTAAAATCAAAAGAGGAAGCCGACGCGATGGTTAAATTGGCAGAAAAATTAACAAGGGAATAAGAAAATGCGGAGAGAAAGTAATGAAAGAACAAAATAAAATGACATTGGCAAAGCAAAGGTCTAGAGATACAAATAGGGTAGCCACTATCTTCCTGATCCCCGTATGTGTCCTTTTGATTATATATATGCTCTATCCCATTGTGGACACATTTATTACAAGCTTATTTCAGTGGAACGGAATAAGTGCGGACAAGCTTTTTATCGGAATAGAAAACTGGAAAGAGCTGATTGTGGATAAAGATTTCTGGGAGGCATTTTTACATAACTGTGTTCTGATGGTCTTTTCCATTATCATACAACTGCCCATCTCCATAGCCCTGGCTACATTTTTGAATTTCCTGGGAAAAAGGGGAGGCATCTTCAAGGTCATCTGGTTTATCCCTATGCTCATGTCCTCTGTGGCAGTTGGCTTTTTGTTCCAGTATATCCTGGCGACCAACGGAGGCGTGATCAGTATGATATCGAACCTCTTCGGGGGCGGCAATATCGATCTGCTCGGGAGCAATAAGTTTGCGTTGTTTGCGGTACTTGGTGTTGTCAGCTGGCAGAGTATCCCCTTTTACATGGTGTATTTCCTTGCGTCCTATTCAGGAATATCCACAGATGTATTTGAGGCAGCCAAGATTGATGGTGCCACCAGAGGACAGTATTTCTGGAGAATCGCATTACCGCTTTTGAAGCCGTCTATCAGCAAAGCAGTCATTTTGTCACTGGTGGGATCGCTGAAATACTTCGATCTGATTTTTGTTATGACTCAGGGCGGACCGGGTAATTCAACAGAATTGATGGCAACCTACATGTATAAAAATTCGTTTGTAAATTTCAATATGGGCTACGGTTCTACTGTGGCAGGCGGGATGTTTATCCTGATTACCATTATTTCGCTGGTAACCATGAAGGCTACATCCGGGAAGGAGGACTAGATGTATGGATACTTATAAAACAAAAAAAGTGAAAAAAAGTATTGCATGGACCGTGGCATTCGTGCTGGCGATATTCTGGCTGATCGTCTCTATCTTCCCCTTTGGATACATGCTTATGAATTCGTTCAAAGGCAGATTCGAGATTATGACAAGCGGGGTGTTTACTCTGCCTGAGTCCTGGTTTCCGGCGAATTATCTGGAAGTGCTCCAGGGAGATTTCTGGAAATATTTTCTGAACAGTGTGATCGTGCTGGTGGTATCCCTTGCGGTGCTGCTTATGCTGGCAGCGGCAGCGGCCTATCCTTTGGCGAGAATGAAGTTCCGCTTTGGAAAACTCTGTTTTTCGCTGATTATCGCCTGTATGTCCATTCCAATCCATATTACACTGATTCCTATTTTCCGCATGACCACGAAAACGGGACTGTACGATTCCATATGGGCACTGATTGGGCCTTACGTGGCATTTGGTATTCCTATTTCCGTGTTCATCCTCACCGGCTTTATGAAGGACATACCGAAAGAGATCGAAGAGGCAGCCATGCTGGACGGCTGCGGCAAATTCCAGGCTTTTTTCCGGATTATCCTGCCCATGAGCAAACCGGGGCTGGCGACACTTGCGATTTACAACGGAGTAAATATGTGGAATGAATTTTCCTTTGCATACACATTGACCCAAAGTGCGAGTAACCGGACGCTACCACTGTCCATCTGGGAGTACAAAGGACAGTACACCATGAACACACCTATGATATTGAGCGTGCTGACCCTGACAGTGCTGCCTATGATTCTTTTATTTATCTGTACGAAAGAAAAACTGATTGAAGGAATGTCTGCGGGAGCAGTGAAAGGTTAGAAGGAGGCTATATGAACTACAAAAATAAAAATTTATCTGCAAAAGAGAGAACCAGAGATCTTCTGGGTAGAATGACGTTGGAGGAAAAGGCGGCTCAGCTTGGTTCCTATTGGGTATATCAACTGAGTGAGGGCAAGCATTTGTCCGGGAAAATCGCAAAAGAATATCTGAAAGACGGACTGGGCCAGGTCACACGTATATCAGGAAGCAGCAGCATGAAACCGGATGAGGCGGCAGCTTTTGCAAATGAAGTGCAGCATTTTCTGGTGGAAGAGACAAGACTTGGTATTCCGGCTATCGTACATGAAGAAGCATGTGCCGGATTCAATGCCATCGGAGCAACCATATTTCCCCAGGCACTGGGAATGGCTTCCGGGTTTGAACCGGAGCTGAATCATAAAATCGGGGAAGCTATCCGGAAACAGATGCGGGCAGCAGGTGCGCATCATGCACTGGCTCCGGTCTTGGATATCAGCAGAGATCCAAGATGGGGCAGAATCGAAGAAACATATGGGGAAGACCCGTATCTTGCCAGCCAGATGGGAATGGCATATATCCGTGGACTGCAGGGCGATTTGGCAGACGGTGGAGTTATGGCCACCGGAAAACATTTTGTGGGCTATGGTGCGCCGGAGGGCGGTATGAACTGGGCACCGGCGCATATTGGTCAGAGAGAACTGCGGGAGATTTATCTGCTTCCCTTTGAGGCGGCGGTAAAAGAGGCGGGACTGAAATCCATTATGAATGGTTACCATGAGCTGGACGGTGTTCCCTGCGGAGCATCCAAAGAGCTTTTGACCGATATTCTGAAAAAACAGTGGGGATTTGAGGGCCTGGTGGTATCGGATTATTTTGCCATCAATCAGATCTTCGATTATCATCATATGGCAGAAAATAAGATCGAGGCGGCCAAGATGGCGCTGGAAGCCGGTATGGACGTGGAGCTGCCTAACGTGGACTGCTTTGGCGCACCACTTCTGGAGGGCGTGCGGTCAGATGATATTGATGAAAAATTAATAGATCAGAGTGTTGCCAAAATCCTGGAATTGAAGTTTCAACTGGGACTGTTCGAGAATCCGTATGTGGACACTGCGGTGGTTCTGGATCAGTTTGATAAAGCAGAAGACAGAGAAATCGCCAGAGAAGCCGCAGTGAAGTCCATGGTACTTCTGAAAAATGAAGACAGCATCCTGCCTCTGCGCAAGGACATGGCACAGGTAGCGGTGATTGGGCCATGCGGAGATAATACGCGCTATCTTATGGGTGATTATACTTATCAGGGCCAGTTTGAGGGACTGATAGAATTAAATGAGACAAAGAGCAGCAATATGGATCAGCCGATTCCTGAGAATCTGGCCATTGAGAGCAATACCGTCGCCATGAACAGTATACTTACGGCGGTGAAAAATGCAGTGAGCCCCGAAACACAGGTGTTCTATGCACAGGGCTGCACCATCAAAGATGAGGACGAATCCATGCTGGATGAGGCTGTGGCTGCAGCGAAAAAAGCGCAAGCGGCAATCGTCTGCGTGGGAGATCAAAGCGGCATTACCATGAAATGTACCACGGGGGAATCCTGTGACCGTTCCCAGCTCACCCTTCCTGGTATCCAGGAGAAGCTGATCCGAAAGATCGTGGAGACCGGTGTTCCGGTGATTCTGGTACTGACCAATGGACGGCCATACTCTCTGGTTTGGGAGGATGCAAATGTGGCAGCCATACTGGAGGCGTGGCTTCCGGGCGAAGAAGGCGCAGATGCCATTGCGGATATTCTCTTCGGAGATGCGGTTCCAGGCGGCAAACTGGCCGTTACCTTCCCGAGAAATTCAGGACAGATACCGACCTTCTATATGCACAAAAAATCCGGTGGACGTTCTCATTGGCGGGGAGACTATGACGATGAGGTTTCGGCACCCTTATATCCCTTTGGATATGGCCTCAGTTACACCATATTCGGCTACGAGAACTTTGCCATAGATAAAGACACCGCAAATATTGGCGATGCACTGGAGGTATCCGTGGATGTGGTAAATACCGGGAACTGTGCAGGCGATGAAGTGGTACAGCTCTACATTTATGATGAGGCGGCCAGTGTGACCCGACCGGTCAGGGAACTGAAAGGATTTAAGCGGCTACATCTCAAGGCGGGAGAGAAAAAGAAGGTTCGTTTCTCTTTGTCTACCGTGCAGATGGGATTTTATGGGCCAGACTTGTGCTATCAGGTAGAGGCTGGTAAAATAGAAATAATGATCGGAAGTTCATCGGAAGAAATCAGATGTAAGGGTGAAATCATGCTGAAGGGAGAAACTCAAAACCTGGAGGAGAAAAAGATTTTTTCAACTCCAGTGGTCGTAGAAGAGGAGTAGATTCAGATTGAGATATGCCTTTTGTAAAATGGCAGAGAAGGTACGTTCTCTGCCATTAAATAAAAAAATAAAGTGGATTTTCATAATTGTGATACTGCTGGTATCGGGTATATTTATGACCATAGCAGCTTTTTTTTCTGTATCCATGCTCACGGAACGGTCCAAAGACCTGACCAGAGCTAATATTGAAACGGTAACACAGGGTATCGGGGATCTGGTGACCAACTTTGAGGAAACGCTGAAATCACTGATTCCAGATGAAGGAATCCAGGCATATCTTACCTCTGAGAGGGGACAGGACGGATACGAAAGGGCAGAAACTGCCAGCAGACGAAGTCTCAAGTTGGCGTCATCGCTGAAGGACAACATTAACTTTATTGCACTCTACAAGCAGCCGGGGACTTATATATACCGGGGTGCGGCCATTAACAAGAGCAAATTTTCCAGCGAATATGACAAGGATCTGGCACAGAGCATTCCCTGGGGAAAGGGTGATCTGTCGGTCAGTTACGACGACAGTTATTTCGGGGAAGACAGTTATACGCTGACCTTTTATCAGCCCGTGTATGATATGGATGTGATCGGAAAAGAGATCGGGATGCTGTGTATCAATGTGAACGAGGGTGCGCTGGGGATTTTGAAGGAGCATGTGATCGGTGACTCCGTGCTGAAGTTATACCTTGCGGATGAGGAGGGGACGCTGCTTCTGAGCAGTGATAAGGAAGAGATTGGTAATCGCATAGAGCAGGCGCTGGATGGAAACAGCGGGACATGGAACGAAAAGAATCAGTTTTATATTTATCGGAGAATAGACAACAGTAAGGTATATGTGGTAGGGGAAATCAACAACGGAGAGCTGATATATTATAATATACTGACTCTGTCGTTACTGTTTTTGACGATTCTGCTTATTCTGGTTGTGGTTTTGTTTCTGGCGGCCTGGGCGGTGAGGAAGACTTACGAACCGCTGGAGTCACTGGTGGGTTATATGGAGCGGGTTTCCAAAGGCAATCTGGACGTGCGTATTGATGAAAAGAAGTATGGTCCTGATTTTATAACCCTGAGTCTTGGATTCAACCATATGCTGGATAATATAAATCAGTTGATGGAGCAGGTAAAGACAGAGCAGCATGAGAGTGCCCAGATCAAACTGAATGCTTTGCAGGCCCAGATCAAGCCGCATTTTTTATACAATGCGCTGGATTGTATCCGCTGGCAGGCATTATCATCCGGGAATGCGGATCTGGCTCTGCAGGTAAAGGCGCTGGCAGGGTATTACCGAACCAGCCTGAGCCGGGGGAAAGAACTGATTTCCCTGGAAGAGGAGCTGGAGTGTGCCCAGAACTACATGCTGCTGCAGAATATGCGGTATGATCATGTGGCGAACCTTCAGATCCTTGTTGATGAGAACTGGTATGATGTGGAGATACCAAAGATGACCTTGCAGCCGCTGCTGGAAAATGCCATATACCATGGAATGAAAGGCGGAAAGATGCAGGGGCAGGGTATGATCTTGCTGCGCGTGGAGAACGCGGCGGATGGGATCGTATTGTCTGTATCGGATAACGGGCAGGGCATGGAGAAAGAGATGATCGAGGAGATGAACCGCTCGATTTCAGTCTTTGATGAGTCTTTTGGCTATGGTGTCCGCAACGTGAACAGGCGGATTGAATTGATATACGGCAGCCCTTATGGACTGCATTATGAGAAAAACGAAATGGGTGGTATTACAGTACTTATACTGCTGCCGGGTAAGGAATAACCTGAGCAGCCGCGGAGGAGTTGAGGGCTTATTTTGCAAATGCTGATTGTGGATGATGAACCTATCATCCGAAACGGAATAAAACAATCCATTGACTGGAGTAAGGCAGATATCAGCCAGGTCTATACAGCAGGCAGTGGAACAGAAGCGCTTCAGATCATGGAGCGGGAGGACATAGCGGTTCTGATTACGGATATCAGAATGGACGATATGTCCGGTATTGATCTCATCGAACAGGTGAGAGAAAAGAATCAGGAAATCCGGATTATTCTTATGACAGCCTACGATGAATTTGAGTATGCACAGAAGGGGCTGCGCCTTAAGGTGGATGATTTCCTGGTGAAGCCGGTAGAGGAAGATCAACTGCTGGAATTGGTGATTGGGTTTGCCAGGGAAAAAAGAGAATGCGAAAATCATGAGAACCTGAGCCGTCTCATGCAGCGGGTGGTAGGAAGCCATGAGTCAAAGAGACTGAATCGCCTCATGCGCCATCTGATCTACCGGACAGAACCGGTGGAGGACACGGTGGCGCGTATACAGGATATTTATAACTACCGGGAGGAGCAGAATATGCAGGCGGTGGTCTTTTATCCGCGGGCCGAGATGCCGGGGGACTCAGAGGAAGAGTATCTTGTCTATGCGCTGCAGGACTTCTGCACCAATAACATCGATTTGTGTGAACAGGGGATTACCTTTCTGGATAATCAGGAACGGATCGTCATTGCTTTTTTCTGCGAAGATCGGAAGAAAACAGAAAAGTCCACAGAGATTAGCGAATTTTTGAATCTGCTGAATTCGGAATTTCATATTGCCCAGAAGGTAGCGGTGGGAAGTGTGATCAAAGGATTTTCGGAGCTGGCCATATCCTACCATGAAGCGCTGCTTTTAATGGAAAATGTTTCGCCGGCATATGTGGAGGATATTCTGGAAGATGCCGGGACCAAAATTAAAACACGATTGTTCTGGGATGTTTTTGGCGAGGTCAGGAACAGGGTACTCAATGATGCCGGGGATGACCAGGCGGTCTACCGGGCTTTTGAGACGTTCTCGCGCATGATGGATTCGTATGACTTATCGCTGCTGTATGTCAGGCGATGCAGTTTTGACTTTGCCCTGGCAGCTTATTATGGATGGGTGATCAATCACCGGGGCAGACAGGCGAAGAATATTCAGGAGTATACAGAAGCCATATCTACTGCGGATAAACAGGAAGTGCTGGAAATCACCCGGTCTTTTCTTGAAAATCTTTATAATATTCAGGAAGCAGATGTGCATGAGGTGGTGGAGAATGCAAAGAAATATATTCAGGAACATCTGGCAGAAAAACTGTCTGTGTCCAGTCTGGCGCAGATGCACTACGTGACCCCCGCCTACTTTTCGCGGCTGTTCAAGAAGGCAGAAGGTATGGGATGTAACGAATACATAGGGCGTATGCGCATGGATAAGGCATCTTATCTGTTGCGGGAAACGGGTTTGAAAACAGGCGATATTGCACTGAAAACAGGTTATGATGATAAAAACTATTTTTCCATAACATTTAAAAAATTCACAGGGCTATCACCGACCTCTTATCGGGCAAAATATCGGAATGAATCTGAATCATAGAATAGAAAACCGGAGAAAAATTATGAAAAAACGTGTTTTTATGTGTGTCAGCGGAGTGCTGCTCTGCGGTGTCAGTGTTGGATTGTTCAAGACAGCGGCTTTCGGAGTCGATCCTTTTCAGACATTTATGAGCGGGACAGCGGCAATCGTACCCATCCCATTCGGGGTCCTGTATATGATAGTAAATGCCTGTCTGCTGCTTTTTGCGCTGCGGGCCGGGCGCAGCTATATAGGGCTGGGGACGGTTATCAATCTGTTCCTTCTGGGCTATGTGGTGGAATTCACACAGTATCTTATGGGAATTCTACCCTTCCCCCTCATGGTACCGGGGAGGCTGGTCGTACTGGCTGGTGCCATCGTCTTGAACAGTCTGGCGGCGGCCATGTACTTTACGGCAAATCTTGGAGTGTCGCCCTACGATGCTATTTCACTTATTGTGACGGAAGTGTGGAAAAAAGGAGTTTTTAAATATAACCGTATCATCAGTGATGGTGTCAGCGTGATGATAGGTCTGGTACTGTGTATATTGGCAGGGATGAAGGCGGAGGAACTGCCGGGCGTTATTGGCATGGGAACGATTATAACCATGTTTTTTATGGGGCCGCTGGTGCAGTGGTTCCGGCTGCATGTGACGGATAAGATGCTGCAGATAAAAGAAAAGTAAAATTAATTAGGCGTTGACAAAGGCCATGCGGAGTGTTAGTATTGCTTCGTACAAAACAATTTCATATGCTTTACCTTTATTCAGAGTGGTGGAGACACAGAGGGTCTATGAAGCCACGGCAACCCCGTTTTTACGGAAGGTGCCAACCTGAGCGATTTTTCGAACAATAAGGGATTTGGTACGATATACTCAAGTCCGCTTATGTGCGGGCTTTTTATTTTGTGTTAAATGATTTGAAAAGGGAAGCATACCATTAGAAAAGGAGAGAATGAATGGAAAAATTATTATTTACATCCGAGTCTGTTACTGAGGGACATCCGGATAAAATGTGTGACCAGATTTCGGATGCGATTCTGGATGCTCTGCTGGAGCAGGATCCTATGAGCCGTGTGGCTTGTGAGACTTGTACTACGACTGGTCTGGTTATGGTTATGGGTGAGATTACCACCAATGCTTATGTGGACATTCAGAAGATTGTTCGCGATACGGTTCGTGAGATCGGCTATGACCGTGCAAAATATGGTTTTGATGCAGATACCTGTGGTATTTTGACTACGCTGGATGAACAGTCTTCCGATATCGCTATGGGTGTTGACAAGGCGCTGGAAGCGAAGGAGAGCACCATGTCTGAGGAAGAGATCGATGCTATCGGAGCAGGCGATCAGGGTATGATGTTTGGTTATGCGTGTAATGAGACGAAAGCACTCATGCCTTATCCTATCGAACTGGCACATCGTCTGGCATTGCAGCTGACAAAGGTTCGTAAAGATGGTACTTTGAAATATCTGAGACCTGATGGAAAGACTCAGGTTTCGGTGGAATATGATGAGAATGGCAAGCCGTATCGTCTGGATGCTGTTGTGTGCTCTACCCAGCATGACCCGGATGTGACACAGGAACAGATTCACGAAGACATTAAGAAATACGTATTTGATCCGATTCTGCCGGCTGAGATGATAGATGATGAGACCAAATTCTTCATTAACCCGACGGGACGTTTCGTGATTGGTGGACCTCATGGGGACAGCGGACTGACCGGACGTAAGATTATTGTAGATACCTACGGCGGATACGCACGTCACGGCGGCGGAGCATTTTCCGGCAAGGACTGCACCAAGGTTGACCGAAGCGCTGCTTATGCGGCTCGCTATGTGGCAAAAAATATCGTTGCTGCTGGGCTGGCTGACAAGTGTGAGATCCAGTTATCTTACGCTATCGGCGTTGCACATCCGACTTCGATCATGGTGGATACCTTCGGAACAGGTAAATTATCCGAGGAGAAATTCGTATCTATGATCCGTGAGAATTTCGACCTTAGACCAGCCGGAATCATCAAAATGTTAGACCTGCGTCGTCCGATCTACAAGCAGACCGCAGCCTACGGCCACTTTGGCCGCACCGACCTGGATCTGCCTTGGGAGAAGCTGGATAAGGTTGAAATTTTAAAGAAATACTTATAAGGACTATCAAAATGGGATTGCCAGATATGTGGCAATCCCATTTTTGTTGTAGAAACAAGGATTGATTAGGTGATCTTTTTGATTTTAACGTAAAATAAAGTTAAAATATTGATGAAAATATTGCATATATTGTTTTCGGGGAGTATAATAAAGAAAAAAGGAGGCTGGAATTATGAGCAAAACTTTTATGGAATTGGCAGAACATCTCGTTCCGATTTCTGACTTCAGTCAGGGCAAGGCCGGAAAGATATTTAAAGATATATCCGAAAATAATAATCAATATATTGTTCTCAAAAATAATCAGCCTACAGCCGTTTTACTATCTATTCAAGAATACAAAGATATGCAGCATAAAATCACACAGATGGAGCGAATGCAGCAGTATGCGGAGAGCATTCAGAACTTGGAAAAAGCATGCAGACATCAGACACTGGAAGAGAGAGCAAAACCCTTTGGAAACAAAATCGGTCCTTATGAGGAATATGACTGGGGCGAGCCTGTCGGGCGTGAGAGGTGGTAGTGTATGCAGATTGAACAGGGTGATATTATATTCGTTGAAAAAATAAAGGAACCATTGCTGGTTGTGAGTAAAAATTTTTTTAATACAACCGAGGCAGTGATGGTGTGTCCCATTGTGCAAAATGCGGACAGCGGACCGCTGCATATTCCGATTATGTCAGAAACTGTAAAAGGAGTTGTACTATGTGAGCAGATGCGATTCTTGGATTTGCGGGTCAGGGGATTTAAGAAAACGGATCGGATTTTGTTCGATGCAATTATCAATATAACAGATGCAGTACAGTCTATTTTTGATTACTATTAAATCGGTATTTATAGGATGCTTATAATTTTATACTTAATTAAGAAACGTTCTATCCAAATTATGCTATACTAATAAGCATATTAATAAGAAGAGGATGTTTTTTTATGAAATTAAAGACAAGAATTTTTATATCATTTCTGATAATTATTCTGGTTCCGTTGATTCTTACCTGTACGGTTTTGTTTGGGCTGGGGATGTTTCAGGTGAAGACGCTGGAGGCCAGATATGGGCTGGATATCGTTACGGTGGCACCGCAGATCCGGGCGCTTGTTATTGATGCGGTGATTACCATGATCATTATCCTGGGTATTACCGGCCTGACCCTTAGCCTGTGGATCTATCATGGGATCATCACACCCCTGGACAAATTGACCAAGGCGACCAAAAATATCCGGGACGGCAATCTGGACTTTACCCTGGAACCGGAAGGCGTGGATGAGATCAGCGCACTGTGTGAAGACTTTGAGGAGATGCGTCAGAGACTGAAGGCTTCCACGGAGGAGAGTGTGGTCTTTGATAAGGAAAATAAAGAATTGATATCCAACATTTCCCATGATCTGAAAACTCCCATCACGGCGGTGAAGGGCTACTGCGAAGGAATCATGGATGGCGTGGCGGATACGCCGGAAAAGATGGACAAATATATCCGTACCATATACAATAAGTCTATTGAGATGAATCGGCTGATCAACGAGCTTACCTTTTATTCCAAGATCGATACCAACCGCATTCCATATACATTTAATAAAATACGCGTCGTGGATTTCTTTAATGACGCGGCGGAGGAGATTGGGCTGGATCTTGAGACCAAGGGCGTGGAGTTCCACTATGACAATTCGGTGGGCAGCGGCGTGATGGTTATCGCAGACGTGGAGCAGATCAAGCGTGTGATTAACAACATTATCAGCAACTCTTTGAAATATACCAACAAGGACCACAGCACGATCCGTATTCGGGTAAGAGATGTAGGTGACTTTGTGCAGGTGGAAATGGAAGACAACGGGAAGGGTATTGCGGCGAAGGATATTACCAATATTTTTGACCGCTTTTACCGGACAGATGCTTCGCGGAATTCGTCTAAGGGCGGAAGCGGCATCGGATTGTCTATTGTAAAGAAGATTATGGAGGACCACGGAGGAAAGGTCTGGGCGACCAGCAGAGAAAACGTGGGAACGACCATGTATTTTGTACTCAGAAAATATCAGGAGGTACCGGCAAATGAGTAAGATACTTATTGTGGAAGATGAAGAGGCGATTGCAGATCTGGAGAAGGATTATCTGGAACTGAGCGGATTTGAGGTAGAGATTGAGAATCGCGGTGACACGGGCTTGGAGAAGGCTCTGAATGGGGAATATGATTTGTTCATTCTGGATCTTATGCTGCCGGAGGTGGATGGATTCGAGATCTGCCGGGAGATCCGGGAGAAGCGGAATACGCCGATTATCATGGTTTCTGCCAAGAAGGATGATATTGATAAGATCCGTGGACTTGGACTGGGCGCGGATGATTATATGACGAAGCCTTTCAGCCCCAGCGAACTGGTGGCCAGGGTGAAAGCGCATATGGCAAGATATGACCGCCTGATCGGCAGCAGTGCACAGCAAAATGATGTGATCGAGATCCGCGGCATCAAGATCGACAAGACGGCGCGTCGTGTGTGGGTCAACGGAGAAGAAACCAACTTTACGACCAAGGAATTTGACCTGCTTACATTCCTGGCACAGAATCCTAACCGGGTGTTTACCAAGGACGAATTGTTCCGGGATATCTGGGATATGGAATCTATCGGGGATATCGCTACGGTCACAGTGCACATCAAAAAGATTCGTGAGAAAATCGAGTATGATACGGCGAAACCTCAGTACATTGAGACTATCTGGGGCGTTGGATACAGATTCAAGGTGTGATAAGACAAAATATTCCAGAGGGAAACCTTCTGGAATATTTTTTTGGGCGCAGATGAAAGTGTTGAGAGATTGTTACCCAAAATGCAAAAAAGTTTTGGCAGCGAGAGAAATTTTGCTATGAAGTTGCCAAAATATGGAGGAGACTTTGGCAGCAAAGGAAGTTATGAGAGATTGCTGCCAAAAGAGCGAAGAAGTTTTGGCAGCGTGAGGCATTTTGATATGAAGTTACCAAAATACGGAGGAGACTTTGGCAGCAAAGGAAGTTATGAGAGATTGCTGCCAAAAGAAATTGAAAGTATTGGCAGCGAGAGGAATTTTGCTATGAAGTTACCAAAACAGGGAGACGATTTTGGCAGCAGATGAAGTGTTGAGACCTTGTTGCCAAAAGTAATTGAAAGTTTTGGCAGCGAGAGCCATTTTGCTATGAAGTTACCAAAACAGGGAGGCGATTTTGGCAGCAGAGGAAGTGCTGAGAGCTTGTTGCCAAAAGTAATTGAAAGTTTTGGCAGCGAGAGGCATTTTGCTATGAAGTTACCAAAACAGGGAGGCGATTTTGGCAGCAGAAGAAGTGTTGAGAGCTTGTTGCCAAAAGTAATTGAAAGTTTTGGCAGCGAGAGGAATTTTGCTATGAAGTTGCCAAAATAGGGAGGCGATTTTGGCAGCAGAAGAAGTGTTGAGATCTTGTTGCCAAAAGTAATTGAAAGTTTTGGCAGCGAGAGGAATTTTGCTATGAAGTTACCAAAACAGGGAGGCGATTTTGGCAGCAGAAGAAGTGTTGAGAACTTGTTACCAAAAGAGCGAAGAAGTTTTGGCAACGGGACGCATTTTGCTATGAAGTTACCAAAATAGGGAGGCGATTTTGGCAGCAGAGGAAGTGTTGAGAGCTTGTTGCCAAAAGTAATTGAAAGTTTTGGCAGCGAGAGGAATTTTGCTATGAAGTTACCAAAACAGGGAGGCGATTTTGGCAGCAGATGAAGTGCTGAGAGCTTGTTGCCAAAAGTAATTGAAAGTTTTGGCAGCGAGAGGAATTTTGCTATGAAGTTGCCAAAATAGGGAGGCGATTTTGGCAGCAGAAGAAGTGTTGAGAGCTTGTTGCCAAAAGTGCGA
>JAQUWF010000028.1:0-16413 GCA_028692975.1 Lachnospiraceae bacterium | reverse complement strand
TGAGAGCTTGTTGCCAAAAGTAATTGAAAGTTTTGGCAGCGAGAGGAATTTTGCTATGAAGTTGCCAAAATAGGGAGGCGATTTTGGCAGCAGAAGAAGTGTTGAGAGCTTGTTGCCAAAAGTGCGAAGAAGTTTTGGCAGCGTGTGGTAATTTGCTATGAAGTTACCAAAAGCTGGAGACGATTTTGGCAGCAGAAGAAGTGTTGAGAGCTTGTTACCAAAAGTAATTAGAAGTTTAGGTAATATTTACTTGTGTGGAGGAGCAGTTGCGGGGAAAGCAGATATTGGTTATAATTGCAGGAGTGAAGTATTGAGGAAATTTATGGATGGGAGGGTAAAATGAAGCGGCTGGAAGAAGAATTGAATAAATATGGGCAGAGTGATTATTATGCCTTTCATATGCCGGGGCACAAAAGGCAGATGAACGATGCGGCCATAGCCCATCCATTTTCCATAGATATAACGGAGATTGAAGGTTTTGATAATCTGCATCATGCCACGGGGATTCTGCAGGATGCCCAGGAAGAAGCGGCGGAGTTTTACGGTGTGCAGGAAAGTATCTTTTCGGTAAATGGAAGTACGGCTGCGCTGTTGTCGGCGGTTTCGGCAGCGGTGCGGCGGGGCGGGAAGATACTTATGGCAAGGAACTGTCACAAAGCCGTGTACCATGCGGTGTATCTGCGTGACCTGGAGGCGGAGTATGTGTATCCCAAGTGGGAGGCGCAGACGGCTATGGTCAATGGGCCTATTCAGCCGGAGGATGTGGAGCTTGCACTGGAAGCAGATGCGGATATTCAGGCGGTGCTTATTACGTCACCGACGTATGACGGTGTGGTGTCGGATGTAGCGGCCATTGCGGATATTACCCATAGGTATGGGGTGCCGCTTCTTGTGGATGAGGCTCATGGGGCACATTTTGGTATGCATCCATATTTCCCGGTGTCGGCAGTGAAGCTGGGGGCGGACGTGGTGATCCAGAGTCTGCATAAGACTTTGCCTGCATTGACCCAGACGGCTATCCTGCACCGGTGTTCGGATTGGGTTTCGTCGGAAGCGCTGCATCGGTTCATGGGGATTTATCAGACCAGCAGTCCATCTTATGTTTTGATGAGCAGCATCACTTCTTGTATTCACGTGATGAAGGATCAGGGGACGGTGTTGTTTGAGAGTTATGTCAATCTATTGCGGACATGCCGGGAACGGATGAAGAAACTGCAGCATATACGGTTGTTGGAATCCGAGATCATGGATCCGTCTAAGCTGGTGCTGTCTGTGGAGAATTTGTCCATGACAGGAAGCCAATTATATACTATACTGTTAGAAAAGTATCATTTACAGATGGAGATGGAGGCACCCGGCTATGTGCTGGCGCTGACCAGTGTGGGTGATACGGGAGAAGGATTCATGCGGCTGTGTGCGGCTTTGGAGGAGATAGATCAGGATGAAGATTAGTACGGCGATGGATGCGGATACGCGTGTGTGTCAACTGGCAGACAGCGCAGGATACACCAGTGCAGAGTTTGTCTATCTGTACCCGCCAGGCATACCGCTTTTGGTGCCTGGAGAACTGATCACCCAGGAACTATTGGAGCGTTTCCGGGACTACCTGGAGCAGGGGCTTGCGCTGCAGGGACTGAGCGATTATACAAATAAGACCATTCATGTAGTTGAGTGGGCGGCAGAAGAGAAATAGCAAGTGTAACACCTAAAGATGGAAACAGGAAGATGAAGGAACAGTGGGCGTCAGAGAAGAAATAGCAGGTGTAACGTCTAAAACTGGAAACAGGAAGATGAAGGAAAAGTGGGCGTCAGAGAAGAAATAGCAAGTGTAATACCTAAAACTGGAAACAGGAAAATGAAGGAACAGTGGGCGTCAGAGAAGAAATAGCAAGCGTAACGCCTAAAACTGGAAACAGGAAAATGAAGGAAGAATGGGCGTCAGAGAAGAAATAGCAAGCGTAACACCTAAAACTGGAAACAGGAAAATGAAGGAAGAATGGGCGTCAGAGAAGAAATAGCAAGCGTAACACCTAAAACTGGAAACAGGAAAATGAAGGAACAGTGGGCGTCAGAGAAGAAATAGCAAGCGTAACGCCTAAAGCTGGAAACAGGAAAATGAAGGAACAGTGGGCGTCAGAGAAGAAATAGCAAGCGTAACGCCTAAAGCTGGAAACAGGAAAATGAAGGAACAGTGGGCGTCAGAGAAGAAATAGCAAGCGTAACGTCTAAAGCTGGAAACAGGAAAATAAAGGAAAAGCAGGCGTCAGAAGAAATAGAAGATTTGAGTGGAGAGGTTGGCTATGGGTAAGTTATTTTATATTATGGGGAAGAGTGCTTCCGGGAAAGATAAGATATATGGGAGACTTTTGGATAATGAAGAACTGGATCTGCACCACCTGGTGCTTTATACCACCCGGCCCATTCGTGTGGGGGAAAAGGACGGGAAGCAGTACTTTTTCGTGGATGACAACAAACTGAGGGAACTTCGGGCGCAGGGAAAGATTATCGAAGAGCGTTCTTATGATACGGTGCATGGGATATGGACCTACTTTACTGCGGACAATGGACAGCTGGATCTGGAGCATTATAATTATATTGGGATCGGGACACTGGAATCTTATGAGAAGTTAAAGGAATACTATGGTGAGGAAATCCTTGTTCCTATTTATATTGATGTGGAGGACGGGCTGCGGCTGCAGCGTGCCATGAAACGGGAAGGAAAGCAGACAGAGCCAAAGTATCAGGAGCTTTGCCGGAGATTCCTGGCGGACTGCGAAGATTTCTCCGAGGAGAACATTGCAAAAGCACAAATCGGGCGAAGATTTTACAATAATGAAGAGTTGGAGACCTGCATTAATGAGGTTGTAGAATATATAAAAAGTGTGGTATACTCATAGAGTATAATAGTTTCAAAAGATATGGGAGGCGACTAGCATGCAGGAAAAAGGATTTGACGGTGTGATCGGACATGAAGAAATAATCTTACATTTACAGAATGCGATTGCTACGGATAAGGTATCTCATTCCTATATTTTCGGAGGGGAAGCCGGTTCGGGGAAGAAGCTTCTGGCATCGTTGTTTGCCATGACGCTGCAGTGCGAAGAACAGGGGCTGGATCCCTGTCTGAAATGTGATTCCTGCAAGAAGGCACTGAGCAAAAACCACCCGGATATCATCAATGTGATCCATGAGAAGCCAAACACCATCAGCGTGGACGAGATACGCTCCCAGGTGGTCAATGATGTGGGCATCAAGCCGTACAGCGGCAAATATAAAATATACATTATCAGTGAAGCGGAAAAGATGAATCCCCAGGCACAGAATGCATTGTTAAAGACCATCGAGGAGCCGCCGGAATATGTGATCATCATACTTCTGACGAACAATGTGGAAGGGATGCTGCCGACCATACAGTCCCGCTGCGTGATCCTGAATTTCAAGGCAGTCTGTGACAATCTGGTGCGCGAGTACCTTATGGAGCGGCTCCATATACCGGATTATCAGGCAGATGTGACCGTATCTTTTGCCCAGGGAAATATCGGCAAGGCTGAGAAAGCGGCTACATCCGAGGAATTCAGTGCTATCTCTGAGAATGCGCTGCAGATACTCAAATATGTCCACGACATGGAACTCTATGAACTGGTGGATGCTATACGCAGTATGTCCAATGAAAAACAGAATGTGAATGACTATCTGGATCTGTTTCTGCTGTGGTACAGGGATGTATTGCTCTTTAAGGCAACAAGGGAAATAGACAATCTTGTGTTCAAAAGCGAGATTAATTATATTAAGGAACAGGCAATGGTCAGCTCTTATGAAGGGCTGGAAAAGATTATCAAGGCTATCGAGAAGGCCAAGGTGCGTTTGGGTGCCAATGTTAATTTTGACTTGACCATGGAATTGTTGTTCCTGACGATTAGGGAGAACTAGAATGACGAAAATTATCGGTGTAAGATTTCGAAATGTGGGCAAAGTTTATTATTTTGATCCGAAAGATTATGAAGTGTCCGCAGGAGATCATGTGATCGTGGAGACGGCCCGGGGCGTGGAATACGGGACTGTGGTGCTGGCTCCAAGAGAAGTGGAAGACAGCAAGGTGGTGCAGCCGCTGAAGGAAGTCATCCGCGTGGCAACAGACAAGGATACAGAGCGTGAGCAGAGCAACCGCAGCAAGGAGCGGGAAGCTTTTGATATTTGCAAGAAAAAGATCATCGGTCACGAGCTGGACATGAAATTAATCGATGCAGAGTATACCTTTGACAACAATAAAGTGCTGTTTTATTTTACCGCAGACGGACGTATCGACTTCCGTGAACTGGTAAAAGACCTGGCGTCTGTATTCAAGACACGTATCGAGCTGCGTCAGATCGGTGTGCGTGACGAGACCAAGATCCTGGGCGGCATGGGTATCTGTGGACGGCCGCTGTGCTGTCACACATATCTGTCCGAGTTCGTTCCGGTATCCATCAAGATGGCGAAGGAACAGAATCTTTCGCTGAATCCGACGAAGATATCCGGTACCTGCGGACGCCTTATGTGCTGTCTGAAGAATGAGCAGGAGACTTACGAATATCTGAACAAATCCCTGCCGAACCATGGCGATATCGCTACGACACCAGAGGGACTTGTAGGTGAAGTCCAGACTGTGAATGTACTGCGCCAGCGGGTGAGAGTGCTGGTACATCTGGAAAATGACGAGAAAGAAATCCAGGAATTCCCTGTGGAGGAGCTGGAATTCATACCGAAGCAGAAATTCCAGGGCAATCTTACTAATGTACAGAGCCCTAAGAAGGAAAATGATGCGGAGGACTCCAGGGAAAATAACGAGGGAAATAAAGAGAAGAACCGAAACAACGGCGGCAGAAATCAAAGACAGGGCCAGAATACAGAGCAGGGCCAGCGTCAGAGACAGCCCCAGAAACAGGAGCAGCGTCCGCGCCAGCCACAGAAGCAGGAACAGCGCCCGCGTCAGAATCCTTACCAGAATCAGAATCCGTCTCAGGGACCAAAACCAGGCCGTGACCGCAGCAAAGAGCAGCGGGGAGAAAACATCAGTGAAGAGAACCGGGAGAATCGCAAGAACAACCGGGGCAACCGCAACAACCGCAGGAAGAATCGCGGAGAAGGCCAGCAGAAACGCCCGGAACATACAGGCGGTGCAGAGTCGGCTGAATAAAGAACAAATAAAAAAGGACATGGCCTGGCCGTGTCCTTTATATAATGGAGGATTAGAACGATGCAGGTGACCTTATCCGAGAAGGAGCGGCTGGATGATTTGCAGAATGGTTATATGATCATACAAAATCCAGACTATTTCTGTTATGGGATCGATGCCGTGCTGCTGTCCTGGTTTGCCAGGGTAAAAGAAGAGGAGCGCGCCCTGGATATGGGGACCGGACCAGGTGTGATCCCTCTGCTTTTGAAAGCGAAGACCCAGGGGAAACATTTCACAGGACTGGAGATACAGGCCCCGGTGGCGGAGATGGCACGCAGGAGCGTGGCCTATAATCAGCTGGAGGCGGACATAGAGATTGTGACTGGCGATATCAAGGATACCGTGGCTATATTCGGAGCGTCCGCCTTTCAGGTCGTGACCTGCAATCCCCCTTATATGACGGAGCATCACGGACTGACGAATCCGGAGGAGCCAAAGGCTATCGCCCGGCACGAGCTGCTTTGCTCCCTGGAGGATATTATTTCTCAGGCGGCGAAGGTACTGACGGGAAATGGACGATTCTATATGGTGCACCGGCCTTTCCGGCTGGCGG
The DNA here is from genome assembly GCA_028692975.1 of Lachnospiraceae bacterium. Classification (GTDB taxonomy): domain Bacteria; phylum Bacillota; class Clostridia; order Lachnospirales; family Lachnospiraceae; genus JALENY01. The sequence continues at coordinate 10,645 of JAQUWF010000028.1, read as the reverse complement.
AAATCATGGGCCTTATGATGCAATACGGGCTGGAGCCAAAGCGGATGCAGCTGGTATATCCATTCGTGGATAAGGAGCCCAATATGGTGCTTATCGAGGGAGTTCGCGGTGGCAAGCCACGGATCACTGTGGAAAAGCCATTGATCGTTTATGAGAAGCCGGGTGTATATTCGCGGCAGATCGAAGAAATATATGGAAATGAATGGAAATATTATGGGAATGCGCAGGGAAGCGGCCCGATCGACGGGAGAGGATGATGATTATGAGCGGAAAATTATTTTTGTGTGCCACACCTATCGGGAATCTGGAGGACATTACCCTGCGGGTGCTGCGGACCCTGAAGGAAGTAGATCTGATCGCGGCGGAGGATACGAGAAACAGTATCAAGCTGCTGAATCATTATGAGATAAAGACGCCTATGACCAGTTACCATGAGCATAATGCCATAGAAAAGGGACATTATCTGGTGGGACTGCTGGCGGAGGGGCAAAATATTGCCCTGATCACAGACGCGGGTACGCCTGCTATTTCGGATCCGGGGGAAGTGCTGGTGCGGCTGTGTTATGAGGCTGGGATCGAAGTCACGTCCCTGCCCGGTGCGGCGGCCTGCATCACGGCGCTGACACTCTCTGGCCTGTCGGCCAGACGGTTCGCCTTCGAGGCTTTTCTGCCAACGGACAAAAAAGAGAAGCAGGCGGTGCTGGAGGAACTGGTAAATGAGACCAGAACAATCATTATTTATGAAGCCCCACATCGTCTGGTACGCACGCTGGAAGAATTATATAAGACTCTGGGGAATCGGCGGATGACCCTCTGCCGGGAACTGACCAAGAAGTTTGAGACGGCATTTCAGACGACCATGGAGGATTTGATAAAATTCTATGAGACGGAAGAACCTCGCGGGGAATGTGTGTTGGTGATCCAGGGACGCAGCCGTGAGGAGATGGTGAGGGACGCCCAGGAACAGTGGCTAGCCATGCCCCTTGCGGAGCATATGAAGCATTATGAGGATCAGGGTATTGCCCGGAAGGAAGCCATGAAACTGGTGGCAAAAGACAGGGGCAGGACCAAGAGAGAGATTTATCAGGAATTATTATAAACAGAAGATTCCCGCTGCGGGGGAAATGACGATCACAAGAAAGTCATTTCCCTGCAGCGGGAATTTTTATTCACCGATATATCCCTTTTCATAAAGGTAACTGAGAATCAGATTGACGCAGCCATCGATGCCCAGGGAGGAACTGTTGATCATCAGGTCTTTGCCCTCCGTGGAGCCCCATTTGCGGTCGGTGTAGAACTGGTAGTAGGAGCGTCTCTGTTTGTCAATCTTGCGCAGGATCTTTTCCGCAGCAAGGGAGTCGCTGATATCTTCCACGTCCATGATACGTTTGATGCGGTCGATGCGGGGTGCATAGATGTAAACGTGCACACAGTCTTCTGCTTCACGCAAGACATCGTCAGAGCAGCGCCCCACAAAGATGCAGGAGCCCTCGGCGGCCTTCTCGCGAATGATCTTGGACTGGGTGACAAAAAGGCGTTCACTTAAGGAACCGGTATCGATGCCGTATGGGATATAGGGCTCGAAAAATGGATTGGATAAGCGTTCGTCTTCGTTTTCCAACTGTGCTTCAATGACACCACTCTTTTCGGATGCCAGGGAGAGGATGTTTTTGTCGTATACAGAGATATCAAGCTTCTCACCCAGCTTTACAGCAATGGCGTGACCACCGCTGCCGTATTCTCTGCCGATGGTAATGTTGACTTTTTTCAGTAATTTCATAGTAAAACCTCCCTTCTTTTTCTTACCCTCATTGTACCACGTCTGAGGTTTTTTGTATGTAACGGGTTTGATTTTTTGGTAGCAAAAGAATGAGAAGGTAGATATTTACCCAAAGGTGTTAGCATAGGATATACAGAGTGAGTTTGTGGGCGGTGTTTATGAATTTTATCTGGGCGGGAATGATTCTGGTGGGGATCGTTTATGGAGTTTGTACGGGGAATCTGCAGGCGGTCACGGATGCGGCACTGGATTCGTCCAAGGAGGCGGTGACGCTGTGCGTGACCATGTGCGGTGTCATGGGATTCTGGGTAGGACTTATGGAGATCGCAAAGAGCGCAGGGATCATAGGGCAGCTGGAGCGGGTCATGGAGCCGGTGGTGGGCTTCCTGTTCCCGGAACTGCCCAGAGACCATGCGGCCAGAGAGCCTATTGTCACCAATATGATCGCCAATATTCTGGGTCTCGGCTGGGCAGCGACTCCGGCGGGGCTTGCCGCTATGGAAGAACTGGCGGTGCTGGAGGAGGAGCGGCGGGGCGAGGATGGCTGCGGAAATGCCAAAAGTGTAAGAAACGGGAAGCATGCAGCAGGAAAACAAGGCAGAGCCCCAGGGACGGCCAGCAACGAGATGTGCGCATTTCTCGTGCTGAATATTTCATCCCTGCAGCTGATACCAGTCAATGTCATCGCCTACCGCAGCCAATACGGCAGCCCCACCCCCACTGCCATAGTAGGCCCCGCCATCGTAGCAACAGCGGTGAGCACACTGGTAGCGGTAGTGTTTTGTAAGGTGATGTGCGGGAGGAAAAAGGAAAGGTAGCCACCAATTAACAAACATTTAACCGCTTCCCCCAGCGGTATTTTACGTTTGTTCGATATAATCCCTTTTGTCATGATTATTAATGAGAAGAGGAGATTATGGAAAATGAAAAAGAGACTTGTAGCAATTTTAATGGCGACTGCTATGGTGGGGGCACTTGTGACCGGATGTGGCAGTACAGCAGAAACTACTACATCTAAGGCAGACACAGAGGCTACTACGGCGGAGAGTGCTACCGTGGCAAGTGCCAATACGGCGGAAACAGAACAGAAAGCAACCGTAGCAGGTGCTCCGAAATACGTATTCTTATTTATCGGTGACGGAATGAGTTACCCACAGATCCAGTTGACCAACTACTATATGAGTGCATCCAATCAGGAAGGTGCGAAGACGGTCAGCGTGGAAGGTGAAGACAAAACCATACTTAACAACAAAAATAACCTGACTATGATGAATTTCCCGGTATCAGGATCTGCTCAGACTTATGACAGCACATCTTTTGCACCGGATTCAGCGTCCACAGCGACTTCCATTGCAACAGGAAACAAGACCTGGAGCGGAAGTATCAATGTGAGTGAAGACTTCAGCCAGGAATATGAGACGATCGCTGAGAAATTAAAAGCACAGTTAGACTACAAGGTTGGTATTATTTCTTCTGTAAATATTAACCATGCTACACCGGCTGCATTCTACGCACATCAGCAGTCAAGAAACAGTTACTATGCGATCGGACAGGAACTCATCGACAGCGGATTTGATTACTTTGCAGGTGGCGGTCTGAAACAGACTACCGGCGAGAATAAAGACCAGACAGATCTGTACCAGTTAGCAACAGAGGCTGGATACAAAGTAGCAAAGACCCAGGCTGAGGCAGAAGCACTGACCAGCGCAGATGGGAAAGCTATCGTGATCGATGAGCATCTGGCAGACAGTGATGCTATGGCATACGAACTGGACCGTGCAGACGGCGAATGGGCATTGGCTGATTATGTAAACCAGGGAATCGACATGCTGAATAATGACAAGGGATTCTTCATGATGGTAGAAGGCGGAAAGATCGACTGGGCATGTCATGCAAATGACGCGGCATCTACCATTACCGACACCATTGCTTTTGACAATGCAGTTGCAGAGGCAGTGAAATTCTACAATGAGCATCCAGACGAGACACTGATCCTGGTGACAGGCGACCATGAGACTGGTGGACTGACCATTGGATACGCAGGAACAGACTACGATACATTCCTGACCAACATGGCAAACCAGACGATCTCTTATGCAAAATTTGACTCTGATTATGTAGGGGCATACAAAGAAAACAAAACAGATTTTGATACGGTAATGAAGGACGTAACCACGTTATTTGGTCTGACTGCACCAGCTGCCGATGCTGCCACAACAGAGCAAAAAGACAGCGCAGACTCACATCCGGAATCAGAGGATACAGGCTCTCTGGAAATGACCCAGTACGAGTATGACCAGCTGAAAGCAGCATATGACACCACCATGAGCAGAACCGGCGAGGAAGAAGAGTTCTCTCAGGAAGAATATGTACAGTACGGCAGCTACGAGCCACTTACCGTGACCATCACACATATCCTGAACAATAAGAGCGGTATCAACTTTGGTTCTTATGCACATACCGGACTTCCGGTAGAGGTATTTGCTATGGGTACTGGCGAAGACGACTTTGACGGATATTATGACAATACAGATATCTACAACAAAATGGCTACACTGACTGGAGTAAAATAGAGTGAAAAAATTCAGGATTAATAAAAGTCCTTTTTTGCTCACGACTATTGTGGGAATCATAATTATAGGTATCCTCATGGCCCTTCCAACAGGCTATGAGGATGCTCTTATTTATCAGGGAACAGAGCGGGCAATCGGGGATGTAACGGCAGTGGATAATTCCACAATTATTTCCTCCGGACTCATACAGTCGGGAGAACAGACCTGCACCATGGTGGTGGAGGATGGAATATTCAAAGGACAGACGATCCAGGGCGTAAACTTTTTGAGCGGATCCCTGGAAAAAGATAAGATATTTGAGGTGGGTGACCGGGCGCTGGTGACCATTAGTCATGATGGGGATACTATAAAGTCGGTGGTTATGTCGGACCATTACCGACTGGATAAGGAAATGCTCCTGCTGGCGGCTTTTGGCATTTTCCTGATTATCTTTGCGGGAAAAAACGGAGTCCAGGCAATCTTTTCTTTCATTATAACAGTGCTGGCTATCTGGAAGATACTGGTGCCCTGCTATCTCAAGGGCTATTCACCGGTGTGGATCGGCATCGCTATCACACTGGCATTGACGACGATTATTATTTTCTTCGTGTATGGGGCGGAGCGCCGGACTGTGGCGGCTGTACTGGGATCTTTCCTCGGTATTATCACCACATGTATCCTGGGCATATTGTTTACGGACCTCTTTAAGATACATGGGGCGATCATGAGCAATGCAGAGTCACTGATCTACAGCGGCTATCAGAACCTGAATCTGACGGCCATCTTTATGAGCAGCATTTTTATCGGGGCATCCGGGGCTATGATGGATTTGTCAGTTGACATAACATCCGCCATATCCGAGGTCATATCAAAGAAGCCGGAGATGGGATGGAAGGAAGCCATGAAGTCGGGCCTGAGTGTCGGCCGCGCCGCCATGGGAACCATGACGACCACTTTGCTGCTGGCATACTCAGGAGGCTACATTTCCCTGCTTATGGTATTTATGGCCCAGGGAACCCCCATAGACCATATTCTGAATTACAAATACGTATCTTCCGAAGTGCTGGACACCATTGTGGGAAGCTTCGGCCTTGTGACCGTGGCACCATTTACCGCATTAGTGGCGGGTGTGCTTCTGACCAGAAAAAAGAAAGAAAAAACAGATATAAAATAAAAATAATATGTTGTTATTCCCCAGGTTGTATGATACACTTATAAAACTTTGAAATTTTTGGTGTTTTGCAGTGAGGAGTGAGTGTATGGAAAGAGATATGACGGTTGGGAAACCGGGGAAAATAATTATGCAGTTTACCATACCGGTACTGCTGGGGAATGTGTTCCAGCAGCTCTACGCTATGGCGGATACGGTGATCGTGGGGCAGTTCGTTGGTGTGGAGGCACTGGCGGCAGTTGGCTCTGTGGGAACGATCATGTTTCTGATCGGTGGCTTTGTTATCGGTATGACGACAGGATTTACGGTGCTGACGGCGCAGCGGTATGGCGCCAAAGATATGAAAGGTATGCGTGACACGGTGGGTTCCGCCTACCTGCTCTCCATAATAGTGACCATCATCCTGACCGCGATCAGTATGCTGGGCATGAAGCCGCTGCTGCATCTCATGAATACACCGGCAGATATTTTTGATGATGCTTACATATATATTATGATTATCTGCGCAGGTATTGCGGCACAGGTTATGTACAACCTGTTTGCCAGTGTGCTGCGCGCTATCGGAAACAGTAAGACACCGCTGTATTTCCTTATTTTGTCAGCCGTATTGAATGTAGTGCTGGATCTTCTGTTTATTATTGAGTTTCACATGGGAACGGCAGGCGCTGCGTATGCGACGATCATTTCCCAGGGCGTGTCCGGTGTGCTGTGTCTGGTGTACATTATCATGAAGGTTCCTGTCCTCAAGCTGGGGCGGGAAAACTGGAAGCTGAACGGACATCTGGCACGCATCCAGATGGGGCTTGGATTCCCCATGGCACTGCAGTTTTCTATTACAGCCATCGGAACAATGATGGTGCAGGCTTCCTTGAATATTCTTGGATCTGTTGCGGTGGCGGCCTTCACGGCAGCCAGCAAGATCGAGAATCTGGTGGGGCAGACCTACTGGGCGCTTGGAACCACGATCATGAACTTCAGCGCGCAGAACCGCGGAGCCGGGAAGATCGACCGTATTCGGCAGGGCTTTCGTTCGGCAACGATTATCGGGATCATCTATTCGGTGGTTATGGGTGTGTTCCTGGCTACAGGAGGAAAATATCTGGCGTACATGTTTGTGTCGGATCATGTGACGGAGCTTATTGATTACGTAGGCATTTACCTGACCTGCGTGGGCGTGTTCCTCATACCACTGAGTATTGTTAATATATACAGAAACGGCATACAGGGGCTTGGATATGGATTTCTGCCTATGATGTCCGGCGTGGCGGAATTGATCGGAAGAGCTATCGTTGCTATGATCGCCGCCCATTACATGAGTTATCTGGGCGTTTGCATGGCAAGCCCTGCCGCCTGGGTACTGGCGGGAGGACTGCTGATTGTTATGTATTACTGGATTATGAATCATCATTTGGACAAAAAGAAAATATAGATAAAAAAAGATTTCCTGCTTTTTGTGCGGGAAATCTTTTTATTTTAATACCTTTTTATCAAAATACACACCTTTAATACCGTTACTGATCAGCCGGTACATGGCATCGATCTCTTTTTGTGTACAGGGAATCTGACCACTGGCCACATGTACAGCGAAGTTCATAGTAGTTTCAATAATGTAAGTCCAGAAAATGTTCGCATCCACATGGAACAGTTCCATATGAGACTTCAGGAACTTGGAGAAGAAAGATAAAGATTGATTCTGCCCGGCGATAACCTCCGAAGTATAGTAGGAGGAGGTACGAAACTGGATATAAAATTTGGCGTAATCCCCATGGACTGCAAGAAATTCAAAATAGGCATACCACATATCATGTACATAGGAAGGAACAGTTCTAAGATGTAAGGGCACACTTTTTAAGACTACGTCGATCTGCCTGTCAATGTGATAGAGACAGGCGACTAACAAAGCCGTCTTGTTTGGATAATTATTGAAAATGGTTCCCTCCGAAATATTAAGCAGGGCAGCCGCTTTCTTAGTTGTAAAATGTTCCAGGCCATTTTGAGCAGCCAGCGATATAGAGGCTTCCAGAATGGCTTCCTCAGTAATAGTTTTTTTTCTCATGGGATTATCATACCACAAAATTAAAAAAAAGGAATGGTTTTTTTTAAAATTATCATCATACATTAGAACAATCGGTTGAAATAACTGGTAAAAAGGGGTAGAATAAAAAAGTATGTATTATGAGCAAATACTCATAAAAGTGTGGAAAATTGAAAGGCGGAAGGGTTTCGTGTATGAAAAAGGGAAAAGGATTTAGAAATGTAGCAAAGAGAGGGCTGGCGTGGCTTTTGATCGTAGCCATGATAAGCACCAGTGATATGGGCGCGCTGCAAAATGTATTTGCGGAGGCGACCGGAAATGAGGTGGTGACGGAAGAAGGAACACCGATTCCAGAAACCACAGAGACGGTGACACCGTCCGAGGAAACGACACAGGAAGAGGAAGCGGCCGCAACACCAACGGAAGCAGTGCCTTCTGCGACCCCGGAGGCGGAAACGACCCCGGAACCCACGGCAGTGCCAACGGAAACTGCCATGCGGGAAGCAAAGGATCTGACCCAGGAGAAAACACTTCTGACCATATCCGCAGAAAAGGCTTCCTACAAAACAGCAGATGCAGCGGACACCACCAGAGTGGCAGCGGCGGAGCAAACCATTGACCTGAGCGGCGCAAGCGCAGCAGATCTGGCGCACATGACGCTGGACTTTGGCCTGGACTTCACCCAACCGGCAGACCTGGTGGCAGGAGATACCCTCACCATAACGGTACCAAAGGAGTATTTGCTCCTGACCGATACCACAGATCCGGTGAAGGTAAACAGCACCAACAAAGAAAAATACCGCGGGGACGCAGCAGATGCCAACGAGGGCGCTGTAGCAGCCGCTACATATACGATCAAAGATAATGTGATCAAAGTGACATTGTCAGATACTACGAACTTCGCTGAAATGAGCGAAGTATTTGCCGTGCTCCAAATCCCGGTATCGGTAAATGAAGAAGCTATTAATATAGAAGAAACAGCAAAAACCGAACTGACCCTTCAGAATGAAAATAAATATACGATAGTGCTGCCAAAGGCAGCAGAAGTGACCGCGACACCAACACCGGAAGTGACTGTGACACCGGAAGTGACGGAGATACCAGAAGTAACGGAGACGCCGGAAGTTACCGAGACGCCAGAAGTAACGGAGACGCCGGAAGTTACCGAGACGCCGGAAGTTACAAAAGTTCCGGAAGAGACGGAGACGCAGGATAAAAATGTTTTTGAGCAGGCAGGTAACTGGCTGACTTCAACAATGTCTTCTTTGGGGGCATTTTTGGGGCTTGCACCAAAAGAAGCAGGAACAGATGTTACGAATCAAAAGGAGCAACTCGAACTTAAGATAGACTATATGAAAGTCAACGGACTATCTATGGATTATGATGAGGCAGGAAAAAAATATACCTTTCCAGCTGGAATAACACCATTAGATGTAGAAAAGATGAGCATGGAAATTGACTTTGCTTTAAAAGCAGCGTTGGCAGATAGAACCATAAAAGAAGGCGATTATTTTATTTTTAATCTTCCGGATGCATTTATTCTTGATCCCAAAGATAATATAGAACTATTTACTTCGGATAATACAAAAATAGGTACATATTCTATCACTAATCAAGTGAATTTCGAAGGGGATACATACGGACAGATAAAAGTAACGTTCTCTGATTCTGTCAATAAGGAAAACTGGCTTGATAATATTTCAGGCGGCCTTCAAATCGATTTCACATTAGATCAGAGTAAATTGAGTAAAGGTCAGACTACTGATTTGGAAATGAATTTACAGGGGAGTGAGGACCCAGCACATATTATTATTCCGGAAATTCCGACTACGGTAGATGGAATCGAAAAAACGGGTTCCCTGAAGACAGAAGACAATAGTATTACTTGGACAGTGGCAGTGGGAACGCACTCTAATCGCGTTAGCTTAAATAACATTGCGGTTAATGATACGTTTGATGAAAATCAGACGTTTGTTCCTGGTTCTGCCAAAATTGTAGATAAAGATGGAAAAGCGGTTTCTGATATTGCAGATGAGAAGATTATAACAACAGATAAGAATAAGCTTTCTTACACTTTTGTGGACACGGATACGACAAAGTATACGGCACCGCAATATATTCAGTACAAAACATACCTGACGGAGGCGGCAATTACAACATCAGAAGCAGTGAATGCGTCTAATAAAGCATCCATGGAAGATAAAGAGACTGGAGTAAGCAGAATCGGGAAAAATAGCGAGGCTACCAGTACAGTATCGGTTCCGAAAAATGTGATTTCGAAACAGGGAACGCAGCTGACCAGTAACCTTTTAGGCTGGACGATTGACCTGAATGATACCGGAGATGAACCACGTACATGGATGTATAAAGCGGTTGTGACAGATGTGCTGGAGAGCGGCTTAAAGTACAACGAGGGAACGCTTGTAGTAAAAAATGAGGACACAGGGAAGCAGCTTACAGTTCCGGTTCTTACCGCGGACAGTGAAACACAGGCGAAACCATACGCAGTAGTAACAACTGTGACAGGAGAGGATGGGAAAGAGCATCAAGAACTGAAAATCTATTTTCCAGATACCATTCATGAAAAGTATTCTATTTATTTTGAGACAACGGTGAATCCAGGAGAATATCCGCAGGAAGATCCGAACACACCTGTCACAATAAAGAATACCGCTACATTAGACGTACAATATCCACAAGGCGGCGGACCAGGTCCGGACGTGCATTGGGGGGTTGGCCCGATAGGCAGTGATTTTAATACAGCGTATATTACCAAAACAACACCGAGTGTTAATCTTCAGACGGGAGAGATTGACTGGGAGATTAAACCGTCTACAAGAACAGATAAATTTGATACAGCCGTAATTTACGATACGATTGAAGCGGATCAGGAACTAATTGCCGGCAGTGTTGAAATTAGCGTTGGAGACAAAAAACTGAGTAGCACAGAAAATGAAGAGGAGTTTAAGCAAGTTTATGTATGGGATGCGGACGCGAAGAAAATGACGTTCACATTTCCGCGGACATCTTATTCTTCTATTAACGATATTACGATACGCTACAAAACCAAAGCATTGACTTATTTCAGTGAAAACAACAAAGACCAT
>JAQUWF010000133.1 GCA_028692975.1 Lachnospiraceae bacterium | reverse complement strand
GAAATAGGTGCCGGATCTCTTCCTTCCTCGATCCAGCGGTGCAACAACATACAGACATGCTCCCACATATAGCGATCCAATTCCATAATAAAACCATTCTTTTCAAAAATAGGAATGAACATCCCCGGTGCTATAATGCCATATTCCGGATGGTCCCAGCGCACCAGCGCCTCACCGCCCACGGGTTGTCCTGTCTTCACATTATATTTCGGCTGAATGTATACTTTGAACTGCTCCTCCTGCAGGGCTGACTTCATTTCCCGTATAATCTGCTGCTCACGCTGCAGTTCCTTTTCGATACCCGGCTCATAGAAACTGACCCGGTTCATCTGTTTATTATCCATACTCTTTGCCGCCAGGATTGCGCGGTTAAACAGGACCTGCGCGCTTTCATGAGGCCCCTTGGAAATATAAATGCCTCCAAAAGCTGCCAGATAAAAATCATTCCGATACTCCTGTAGATAATTATGAATGTATTCCCTGTTCCATCCCAGCACTCCATCCCGCATGGGAAAACAAAGCAGAAACACATCCGCATGACTTCGCCCATAGACTCCATACTCATGGGATTTGGAAAGGCCCCTCAGCATGTCTGCGATATAGCACAACAGCCGGTCTCCTTCCTCCTCACCATAGAAAGAATTGTACAATCGGAATCTCTGAATATCCAGCCGCACAATAGCAAATTCTTTGTCCTCATGTTGCGCAAGCAATTTATCGCATTCCCGGTAAGTTTTCTGGAGATTATACAGATCTGTCAGTGGGTCATGATCCAACTCATAGCGGAACTTCTCCAGAAGCGTCGCATCCGTAATATCCCGCGTGGTAATCATCAGGATCTTTTCCTCACGGTTCATATATTTATATTTCACCCGATAACGGTGCTCCGGATCCCCTTTCAGTTGAAAGGTCAGGGCATACTCATCCTGTTCCTCCAGCGCCTTCTTCACCCGCTCCATGGAAAACTTTTCATTGGTTTTATCCACGTCATCCGTCTCTATGAAACGCTTCGCCAAATCCAATCCATTCTTCCAGAGGTTTTTATGCCGGACGCAGTATTCTCCACTCATATTATCAAACACATAATACTCATCCTCAGCCTGATTGGCGAATTGCACCACGATCTGGCGATAATCCTTATGCATGATCTCCGTGAGGATCATGGTCTCGATCTTTTCACGGTTGATATTCTCTGTATAAAGAACGCCCTCCACATCGTTGGTCTCCGGATTTTTCACCAGTTCCAGCGAGGTGCGGATCCATTCGGAATAGCCGTCTTCCAGTTCATATTGATGCTCCAGATGAATGCGCCGGTTCCCCATCTCAAATTCTCTCAGTATAGACGGACGGGCAAAAGTCCGCTCAAATACAACCTTCTCCTGCTCATCCCTCACCAGTGCCAAGCCTTCCCTGAAGAAATCCGTCACAGTTCCTTTATCCTGAAGTTTTAGAATATTCCAGTAGGCACTGCTGCCTGTGCCGCAAATATCCTTCGTCACATTCATGCGGAAAGTCGCGATAGCGTCAGGATTCAGCCGCATGACCGTGTCCAGATGATTCTGGCAGGACAATAGCAGTTCCTTCTGAGCGCTGATATCCATAAAGTTGCAGATGGCTACCTCATATCCTTTTTCAGCATCCAGGTATTTCTTGAAACAGAACCGAAACCAGTGCATTTTCCCCAGAAAACGTATCCGCGCATCAAACTGCGTCGTCTCAGCTCCCTGGTCCAGTTCGCGTACCTTCTTCAAGATCACAGGCCCATCTTCCGGCGCAAATATATGGCTCTCAATGAGTGAATCCGGAAAATTTTCCACCGTGTTTGGCTGTCCGAATTTCACATGATTTCCTGTTTTCCCTACCAGGGTATGCAGCCTTGGATCATACTCACAGCACATCTGCTGCCCCGCCGCCAGAGAAGCCTCCAGCGTCATCTTATTCTTTTCCAGCGCATTACTGATGCGTTTGAGTTCATCGATATTGGTAAAAGAAACATAGAAAATACAGATATCCCCGCGCCGCTCCACAATACGCCCGTCCAGCTGTACCCAGAGATAATCCGACTCATCATTCAGCATCATCCGCACCGTAGTGCGCGCTGCACCTTCCCCAGCCACGGCCTCCTGAACAATAGCCAGAAGCCTCTCCCTGTCCCCAGGATGCACCGCATTGATCGTGTTCTCATTGCGGTATGCAGTACGGTCCTCCCGCCTGATGCCCAGCATATCATAATAACCATCATTCAAAAAAGACTGAAAAACAACCCCATTCTTCAGCGTATAAATCCCCATCCCTGTAGGCACAAGATTAATCAGTTCCGTCCGGTTGACCGTCGAAGAAATATTATGAACCGTAGCAAGTAAAACCTGCTTCCCCTCCATTTCCCCTAGCATGCACCCTCGGAAATGAACCCATAGTGGCTCACCATTTTTGTTAATAACCCTAACCGAACACTCCATCTCATGCTCCCTGGACAGACAGGCTTCCACCTGCTGCCTCATAACAGAAACATCCATCCCATAAATCATCCGATAAGGATCATCACCGCCAACCGAAAAAAACTCGTCTCTGGTATACCCAATAGCAGTCGCAACATTGGTCGAACAGTCAGCCAGCCGAAGCCGCCCGTTTTCCACCAAATATGCAATACTCCCACCCGGAATCATCTGTACCAATTTTCCCATGTCTTCCCTGGTAATGCCCACTATATATCCTCCACAAAGGTAAAAACAGCAGCAACAATAAAGTCAACCCAATTATATATATATTATATTCTGCTTTAGTCAAATTGTCTATCAAATGTACAATTATTACCCCCTGATTATTACATCCCCGAAAATACCGAAAAAAGATTTACGAACATAACCATTTGGGGTATACTAATGTAGCATATTCAAAATTGAAAGGAGTAAATCTCATGAAATTTATATATCCAGCAGTCTTTCATCAAACCCCAGAAGGTGCCTATAAAGGCTACTTTCCCGACCTGGAGTGCTGCTACGCAGAAGGCAGCGACCTGGAAGACGCCCTCGACAACGCCAACGCTGCCGCCTACGACTGGCTCACTCTGGAACTGGATGACCCAGACTACGACCTCCCCCGCGTATCCGACCCTCAGGATCTTCACCTGAAAGAGGGAGACATCGTCCGAAACATACTAGTCAACATCAAATTCTACGAAGGCTGGGACGAATAACCTGCCTATAGCACCATAGAGAAAAGAGCCGATAACACATAGGATAGACCTTATTATTATCGGCTCTGCGTCTTGTGTCCGGCTCTTTAATCATTGACATATTAAATTCTCAACATTAATCACCTATTTCCTGCATACACTTGAGACAATACAGGTAGATTTTCACACTTCGGTATTTCAGGCTTTATCCTCAATCTTTAACGTCTTTCCCATTGCATGCAGCACCTTCAAAACAGTAGTCAGTTGAGGATCCGTACTTCCTTTCTCCATCCGTGCGATCACCGGCTGCTTTACTCCACTGACCTTTTCCAATTCTTTCTGCGTCAATCCACGCGCTCTTCTGGCATTGATAATCTCCGTAATCAGATTCACCCTGATATCAATCTCCTCCCGTTCCGCCTCCGATAATAATGTCCCCTTATACTCATCCCAATCATCACCAATTGGCAAAACCTTATTTTTACTCATTATATCCACTCCTTTTTATAAAATCATCCTTGTTTCTAATAGCCTTTTCGATTTCTCGTTCCGGTGTTTTCCTTGTCTTTTTCTGAAATTGGTGCAGCAATACAAACATATTATCCCTCCAATAGAAAAATAAAATCCTGTCCTTCAAAGGCCTTAACTCCCAAACACCATCCCGAACATATTTCACATAATTACGCCCTGCCCTCGTTCCATTTCTTTTTAATACTTCTATGTATTCATACACTTTACTCAATTTTATTCTTACATCTTTATTAGAAGCACTTTTTTCACTTAACTCATCCATATATTCTTTCACCGGCTGATGTTCATGTACATCTTTATAGAATATTACTTTATACATATTTCTCCTCTCATTATAACTCTTAAGCATATTTTGTCAATAACTCTTAAGCATATTCTTTTCTGATTTCCGCCATAAATAATTAGTTCCATGTTGAATTTTGCTGTTTTAATTGAATATTTGCCAGATACGGCCAGATTCAAAGATCCTGCATAACACAGGAGCAGTATAGCAGAAGATTTCCGCATACCAATTCCCTATAAAAGCAGTATAACAGATTGCAATCAACTTGCCAACCACAAAAAAACCAATTTTCACTTGCCCCCGCGATGCGAAGCGAGCCCCACCACGATGCGAAGCGAGCCCTGCAGCGATGCGCGAACGCGCGAGCATACTCCTTCCTACCGCCCGCCAGCCCCAGAATCCGCTGTGGCGTGGCTGCATGGCGTTTGATTTTGATAATCAGCGGAGTGGACTATAGAAAGACTTAGGAAAAGCCGCCCAGCACTTACTGATGAAATTGGGTTTACAAAACCCAATTTCAAAAACACCTGAGCAGCGTTTGCATCAGCAAACGGTGCGAATGTGTTTGATTCAGTAAGAGCCGGGCGGCTTTTCCTTAGACTTTCATAGTACACGAAGCGATCAAAATCAAACGCCATGCAGCCACGCCACAGCGGATTCGTCCATCCCTCTACATAGACTTTCTCTCCGCGATCTCCGCCATCTTCGCCTCATTCAACCGCGTATCTCCATGCACACGGCTATAAGACAAATATCCATTCATACGGTCAATCTTCGTCAGATTGGAAGATCCGCAGACCGGGCACACATCCATCTCCAGCTCCTGGTGACCACAGTCATCACAATAAGCCAGCGACAAATTAACCCCTTCATAAAAACCCTTATCCATAGCCCGTCGAACCAGACTACGAATCGCTTCTTTATTATACCCAATGGGGTAGCGAACATATTGAATCTTCCCACCATTACAAAGTTCCCAGAAGCGACCTTCCAGATCCTGCTTCGCAATGGGGGTAATATCCTCCGTCACATGACAGTGGAAACTGTTGCTCACATAAGGCCGATCAGAAACCCCATGAACAATCCCATACATCTTACGGAACTGCTCCACCTGCAGGCCACAAAGACTCTCTGCCGGAGTGCCATAAATCGCGTACAGATTACCATCCGCAACCTTGAACTCATTGATCTTCTTATTAATATACTCCAGGGCCTCCAGAGCAAACGCCCCGTCCTCAGCAATAGACTTGCCATTATAAAGCTCCTGCAGTTCATTCAGCGCCGTAATACCAAAGGAAGCCGTAGCAGCCTTCAACAGCGGACGGATCTTCTCATGGGGCTGCAGATGACCACCATAAAAACCACCTTCACAATAAGCCAGCGGGTTGGTCGATGCATGCATCTCACCCAGATACTCATACGTGCGGATATGCAGATTCCGGATCATTTCCAGATAAAAATCAAGCACCTCATAAAAATCACGGTTCTCCGCACGGGACTTCGCCAGGATCATAGGCAGATGCAAACTCACCGCACCCACATTAAAACGTCCCACAAAAACAGGCACATCCTGATCATCCGCAGGATTCATGCCACCCCGCTCATACCATGGGCTAAGGAAAGCACGGCAGCCCATAGGACTGATCACCTTACCATACTTCTTATACATACTGGAAATATAACCTTCCCCAGTCATAGAAAGCCAGTCCGGATACATAGTCTTAGCCGAACAATTAATACCAGCCTCAAAAACATCCTCACAAGGGCATCCAGGTCCATGGAGATTCTCATCATACAAAAACACGATCTTCGGGAACAGAACCGGCTTCTTATGCCCCTTCCTGCCCTGACCTTCCTGATGCACCTCTAGAAGGGAAATACAGATCATTTTCTCAAAAGTCTCTGATCCAAGTCCAAGGGTAACCGTTACGAACGGATAATCCCCGCGAGAAGAACCAACCGTATTCAGCTTGTACTCAATACCCTGCCATCCCTGGTCACAGTCTCTTTTCACCTTGTCCAGCGCGTACTCAACAGCCTTCTCTTCTCTTCCTGCCCAGCTCTCATCCGCATAACGCAGGAATTCCTGATGGTACTTCTCATAACTCTTCATGGCATACGGGCCAAGGATCTTATCCACCTCCGGCACCGTAAATCCACCATACTGCTGTGCTGCGGTACTGAGGATAATATCACCCATGACATCAAAAGCCGTGTCCAGCGACTTGGGCTCATTGTACCACACATTACCCATCTCAAAGCCGCCACGGAGCACCTCGCCCACATTGAACAGACAACAGTTCATGGTATCCAGACGAGCAGACTGGTCATGAATATAAATATAACCGTCCTTGCAAGCCTGCAGTTCATTGCGGTTCATGAAAAATTTCCGGAACAGTTCCTTATTCAATTCATTAAAAATCAGGCTTCTCTTGGTGGCAACCAAAGCACTGTCCGTGTTGGCATTGCTCTTGTCACCGATATAGCGGATTGCCTGGCTCTTGGTGTACACCTCGTCCATCATATGGATAAAGTCCATCTTGTAATTACGGTAATCCCGGTAGCTCTTCGCCACAGCAGGATTGACCCGTTCCAAAGCACCCTCCACGATATTATGCATATCCAGGATCGGAATGTCCTGTTTCTTCAGCGATTCCGCATGCTCCATGGCAAATTTACATATAAAATCAATCTCTTCATCGGAAAACGTATACAGAATACGCTCGGCAGATTTATTCACCGCACGCACGATCTTCTGCACATCAAACTCTTCACGGGTTCCGTCTTTTTTAATAATATAAATCATATTCTTTCTCCTTAAAACTATATATAGTAGCCATCAAGTTATTATGTCACAACATCTTGTATCACAGTATAACATCTCCCATTGAAAATGAAAAGAGTATTTTTTCTATTTCCCATAAAATTATT
>JAQUWF010000132.1 GCA_028692975.1 Lachnospiraceae bacterium | reverse complement strand
TCATCTACCTCTACCGCAAATTTCTTACCGGCAAATCCCAGAAACAAACCAATCAAAAGGCCGGTGCCCCCTACCAGGGCTGCAGCAATTATAATTCCTGTTACACTCATTTTCCTGCCTCCTTATTTTAATCCTGAGAATCCGAAGAATGCAATAGCCATAAGGCCTGCAGTCAAAAGAACGATAGGGAATCCCTGGAATGCCTTAGGCACATCATTGTATTCCATTTTCTCACGCAAGCCTGCCATGATCACGATGGCGATGGTAAAGCCCACTGCGGTAGAAAATCCGTTGACGGTACCTTCCAGGATACCATAACTCTTCTGCACGTTGATCAGTGCAATACCAAGTACTGCACAGTTGGTCGTAATCAATGGCAGATACAGACCGAGACTGTTGTACAGGGATACCATACATTTCTTCAGGAACATTTCCACAAACTGTACCAAAGCTGCGATGACCAGGATAAATACGATGGTCTGCAGATATTCCATATTCAGCGGTGTCAATATGAACTTGTAGATAGCACTGGTAACCAGTGAGGACAAGGTCAATACAAACGTAAGCGCACCGCCCATTCCGGCTGCTGTTTCGATTTTCTTCGATACACCCAGGAACGGACATAACCCTAAGAATTGGCTCAGTACAACGTTGTTAATCAATGCAGCACTGATACCGATCA
Organism: Lachnospiraceae bacterium; assembly: GCA_028692975.1. Lineage (GTDB taxonomy): Bacteria > Bacillota > Clostridia > Lachnospirales > Lachnospiraceae > JALENY01. The sequence continues at coordinate 6,465 of JAQUWF010000132.1, read as the reverse complement.
GTAATAAATTCATTGTACTTCCTCCTATTCTGTAATATCAAATATTTTGCCGCCACAGGTATGGTTCGTGCAGTTCGCACAGCCATCCTTGGAGCAGCCGCCAACTTTTTCTTTGTCCGTGCCTCTTCTTGCGGCGCCAATCTGGAACTTATTCATCAAAGCTACCAGGAATGCAAGCACGAAGAATGCGCCCGGTGCCAGGACAAAGATCGTGATCGGTTCATAAGCAGCCGGCATAACCTGGAATCCAAAGATCTGTCCGGCTCCCAGAAGTTCACGGATAATACCGATGCAGGTAAGCCCCACGGTAAATCCAAGTCCCATACCGATACCATCGAACAGGGACGCGACCACTGTATTTTTGTTGGCATATGCTTCCGCACGACCAAGGATGATACAGTTAACTACGATCAGCGGAATATAGAGACCAAGGGAATCATACAGGCTGGGTATAAATCCTTCCAGCAGGAACTGTACAATCGTAACAAATGACGCAATGATAACAATATAAGCCGGAACACGAACCTTATCCGGAATGACCTTCCGCAAAAGAGCAATGATCATATTGGACATGGCAAGGATCGCCGCCGTGGTAAGACCCATACCTAGACCATTCACAGCAGATGTGGTAACGGCCAGTGTCGGACACATACCAAGCATCAGCACGAAGGTCGGATTTTCTTTGTAAATACCGTTGTATAAACGCTCAACAGGACTGTTCGCTTTCATCACTGATTACCCCCTTCCATATATGCAAAGGCACAAAGCCCTGCATTGACGCCATTAGTCATGGCGTTGGTGGTGATGGTCGCACCGCTGATAGCGTCGATCTTGTCGTCGCCTGTCTCACCGGTCTTGGTGTATGCGAATTTCTCCACATTCTTATCCTTGAACTGATCCTTGAATGCATCTGTATCTGCTTTCATGCCAAGACCAGCGGTTTCGCTGATGCTTAAGACAGAGATGCCATTCAACGTACCATCAGACTGCACGCCCATGGTAAACTGGATATCTCCGCCGTAACCCTCGCTGGTGGTCACATCAAACACATAGCCAAGTGTCTCTCCGCCCGCATCTTTTGCTTCCAGCACTTCGTTGACAGACTGGGATGGATATCCATTCTCATCCAGATATTTCTCTAAATCATCATCTCCCTGGGAAACGCTCTCAAAGCTGTCTGCGCCTTCAAATACGGCCTTGCAGGCATCCTGCTTTGCCCTCGCCTGTTCATTGGCGATGGGCTCCTTGGTGATCTCATAGACAGTACCCAGGAAAATACCTGCAACTAGTGTGATAATCGTAAGGATCGCCGTTGTTTTCATAATTCCTTTCATGCCTTTTTCCCTCCTTTGCCGAATGCAACCGGACGCATCACGCGCTCGATCAGAGGTACTAACAGGTTACTGAAAATAATCGCATAGGAAACGCCCTCTGCGGAATTGCCGAACATACGGAACAGCCAGGTCAAAAGACCCAGGATCACGCCGTAAGCCAGCTGCCCTGTCTTCGTGATCGGCGTGGTCACATAGTCCGTCGCCATAAAGAAAGCACCAAGCATCAGACCGCCGCCGCAAAGCTGTGCCGCCAGGAAATTCATATCGAAGCCTTTGCCAACCGCCAGGCCATAGATGACCACCAGGATAGCAAAGCTGCCTATGTAAGTAAGCGGTACGCGAAGATCGATCACTTCGAATCCTACCAGTAAGATTGCTCCGGCTAAAATAGCCACAACAGAAGTCTCACCGATGGTACCTGCCGTATTGCCGAAGAACATGGAGGTCAGATTGACTGCCTCACCCGCCTTTACTGCTGCAAGAGGTGTTGCACCGGATACGGTATCTACCACATGGCCAAAAGCACCTGCCGGAACCGCAAAGTTCGTCATATGACCGGTGAAGGAAATAAGCAGGAAACATCTTCCGGCCAGTGCCGGATTCATAATGTTCTGTCCGATACCGCCAAATAACTGTTTCACGATGAGGATAGCGAAAACGCCGCCCAGCACCGGAATCCACCATGGAATAGAAGGAGGCATATTCAGTGCCAGCAAAAGACCGGTCACCACTGCACTGCCGTCACTTATGGTTATGGTCTTGTGCATAAAATATTCATAAACAAATTCGGTCACCAGACAGCTGGCAATAGTCACTGCAATAATCAAAAGTGCGTGCAGACCGAAATTATAGATACCAAAACAGGATGCCGGCAGCAATGCGATCACTACCATAAACATCAGAGATTGTGTCGTCACCTTGGAACGAATGTGCGGTGAAGACGATACGTGTAACATTTCACTCATTTTTTGTCTCCCCCTTATTTCTTTCTTCGATTAGCAAGAATCGTTCTTCTCATAGACTTGATCGACTGGGTCAATGGACGTTTTGCCGGACATGAGAAACTGCAGCATCCACATTCACAACATTCCATACCGTCGAATTTGAGGAACTTCTCTTCGTCGTAATGATTGGAAAAAGTAGCCAGCTGGGACGGAACCAGATGCGCAGGACATCCTGCAACACAGCGTCCACAGTTAATACAGGAGGACTCCGGCATAGCAGCCACGTCATCATGGAGCAGACAAAGCAGTGCGGAAGAAGTCTTCGTCACCGGAACATTCAGGTCATACAGGCCAAATCCCATCATGGGACCGCCGGAAATGATCTTCTCAGGCTGTGACACAAAACCGCCAGCCTCATCGATAATGTCTGCGTAATTACTTCCTGTACGAACTGCAAAATTGCGGGGATCTTTGATAGCATCACCCGTCACGGTAACAATACGCTGCATAAGCGGAGATCCCTCCATAACAGCCTTATATACGGCTACTACGGTGTCGATATTGTCCACCACACAGCCTGCGTCTGCAGGGAGCATAGAGGAATTGACCTCTCTGTGGGTAGTCGCATAGATCAAAGACCGCTCAGCACCCTGTGGGTATTTTGTTTTTAAGACCTTTACTTCCATGCGCGGCTCGTTCTTTACCAGTTCTTCCATCTTGGCTACACAGTCCATCTTATTCGCCTCGATGCAGATATAGCCCTTGGCATTGTCAAACAGCTTCAGGATACAGCGAAGCCCCCCTACGACCCATTCCGGATTCTCCAGCATACGACGGTAATCCGAGGTAAGATACGGTTCACATTCTGCTCCGTTTACCAGAACGTACTCCATCTTATCCGGCTCTTTTGGTGAAAGCTTTACGTGTGTCGGGAATCCGGCACCACCCATACCTACTACGCCGCCCTCCTGGATGCGCTTGATGATATCTGCTTTCTCAACGCCTTCCAGACTTTTCAATGGTGCATACTCGACTTCCTCATACTGGAAATCATTTTCCACAACAATGGCATCTCCAAAGCCACCTGTGACATTCATACGTTTCTCGATCCCTTTTACCGTGCCAGAAACAGATGCATGTACCGGTGCTGATACGAAACCGCCAGCCTCAGCAATCTTTTGTCCGACCAGAACCCGGTCTCCCTTTTCCACGACAGGCTTCGCAGGCGCACCAATGTGCTGCGATGTCAGATAAACCAGTTCTTCTTTTGGCTGGATTGATTTGATTGGCTTTTCTTTCGACAGATCTTTGCCATCGTAAGGATGGATACCACCCTTAAATGTTAACAAACCCATTCCATAACCTCCTTCATTGTGGGAATTTAGTTTTTTCCCTCTAGATTCTACTATACGCTATTTTGTACAAAAAATCACTATATTTTTCCTCGAAAATGGTATAAAATTAAGTACAATGATTGAGAGGAATTTAACGATGATAATGTATAAAAAACCCAGTATTTTAAAGGAAATCTACCCCTGTTTTCATATCGATACCCATAAATCCAAGGTTCTCTTCCTTGATGCGGTCACCACCGGCCTCTACTGGCGCAATTCCCACCTGGAAAGTTTGGGAATTATTTATCATACAGAGGGAAAATGGAACAAAATTACCTGGTCCGGAGACTCTGAAGAGGCAGAATTTGAGATTCTGTCCGACTTTGTGGATACCGTTTCTGACTATACGTTTTGTATCACTTACAATGGGGATCACTTCGACCTGCCCTACCTGACCGCCAAATTAAAAGCCTATGGGCTGAAAGATCCATTTATCCATATGACTTCTCTGGATCTCTATACCGCCCTGCGGCCTTATAAACAGATTTTGAAGCTGCCCTCCATGAAACTGGCTGATCTTGCCATCTGGCTGGATCTGCCGGAAATGGATGATACAGAGCGTCTGTTTGCCGTATCCTCCATGCAGTCTTATGCCAGTGCCTTCACCGGGCATTATACCCTGGAATCCGCTGTGAACTCAGAGGATGCGCTGCTGTTTACCCTGACGCTGGACTGTCCTCTCCCCAAAATTTTTTCTTACCTGAGAGAGCCCTTTTATATGACCGGGGAAGGTAATCTGTTGAAAATAAAAGCACCTATCCGCAATGGACAGGCACTGAAATTTTTTCTAAACTATAAAGATTACTATTATCTTCCGGCAGAAGACACGGCCGTACACAAGAGCGTTTCCGCCTACGTGGACAAATCCTTCCGCCGGAAAGCCACACCAGAGACCTGTTATATCAAATTCCCGGTGAATGATGCTTATATGGCGGATACAGCGGCACTGACGCAGTATATACAGGATATCCTGCTTTATATGCTGGCATAGCGTTTCTCGCTGGTTGTTCTACTTTTTTGCCACCTTTTTCACGCTGTCGTCCGGTTCTTCCAGAATCGGTTCTTCAGTCTCCTGCTGCAACTCTGCTTTTGTGGCAGGGTTTTCCGTCTCGTTCTTTTTCCTGTGGCGCAGGGAATACCCACGTCCCAAAGTCGGGTAATTGCGCATAAAGCGGCGGGTAACCATACCGGACTCCTTATGGGCTTTCAAATATTTCAGTTTGAAATCTGTATATTTTTCCATAAGGGTATCTTTCACTTCCGGAATTTTGCTGACCAGCTGCGCCAGTTCCCGCTCCCCTCTGGCAATCCTTCGGAAAGCGGCATGTCTGGTAACTGCTGTCTTGTAGTAGCGCATCCGCTCCCGGATCTCTTCTGTGGAAGTGCTGAGTCTTGTCTTTTTGATATATTCTCCGAATTCATCCAAGACCCCATTGACAGACTTGAGTTTCTCCGCAATATTGGTGGCACCGATACAGGTAGTCGTAAAGTCAATAATATAAAGGGCAATCACCATGAGCAGTATATTGACCCCCGTCCGAATAGGAACCATGTCTGTAATCCTGGTAATAGCCGGCTGAAATACACGGAACAAAAGCACCGACAGTACACCCCAGAACAAAGAGCTCAGCAGGCAGATACGTCCCTGAAAATTGAATTTGTCATTGCTGTAATCCCACCAGCTGGTATGGAAAATAGATTCCATGATCACCGCCGTCACGTATTCCAGGACAGTGGCCAGAATAAGCCCTGAAAAATAGAGCATAACAATATTCCCGCTGAGGGGTTTCAAAATAATATACACAGCCATGGCTCCGCATCCATAGAGCGTGATACACGGCCCGAACACAAACCCACGGTTGGTAAACTTTTTATCTTTTATGGACATATAGCAGGTTTCCCAGATCCAGCCCATAAAGCTGTAGATAAAAAACCATGCAAGCAGATGATAAAGATTGTCACCATTAATCTCTATCCGCATCATATTATGAAGCATATCTAACATATTTTCCCCAATCGAAACAGATCTCTTTTTACAATACTTCCCTTAAAATAAAAAAAGGACAGTTTTGAACTGTCCCCTTTTTAGTTCTCATTATTCTTCTGTAGTATCTTCTGCAGTTTCTTCATATTCTTCAGAAACTTCCATCTCCGGCTCAAGTGCTTTCATGCTGAGAGAGATCTTGCGGTCTTCTGCATTAAAGTCTACTACTTTCGCTTCGATAACTTGTCCAACCTGCAAAACATCAGATGGTTTCTCAACGTGCTCTCTAGAAATCTGAGAAACATGTAACAGAGCATCTACGCCTGGCTCTAACTCAACAAATGCACCAAAATCAGTCATGCGGGCGATCTTGCCGTTTACCACATTACCTGCTGCATATTTGTCTGTTGCATCAATCCATGGATTCTGGTCTTCAAATTTGAGACTCAAGGCAATCTTATCACCATTGATATCTTTAATCAGAACAGAAACTACATCTCCAACAGAAAATACTTTCTTAGGATTCTCAACACGTCCCCAGGACATTTCAGAGATATGAAGCAGTCCGTCCGCTCCGCCCAGATCAATAAATGCACCGAAATCAGTAACATTCTTCACAGTACCTTCTACAACATCACCAATATTGATGCGTGAGAAAAGTTCTTTCTGCATCTCTGCCTTAGCAGCGGTGAGTAACTGTCTTCTGTCACCGATAATACGTCTTCTTCTTGGATTGAACTCTGTGATAACGAATTCGATCTCCTGATCTGCATATTTGCTCAGATCCTTTTCATAGGAATCAGATACCA
>JAQUWF010000027.1 GCA_028692975.1 Lachnospiraceae bacterium | reverse complement strand
CAGGAAAATCAACCTTGATGAAAATGCTTGCCGGATTATTTAATGATTATACAGGCGAGATTTACATTGACGGTGTGAAAAGGGAATTACATACGCCAAACCTGGCGAAGGAATATGGCATCGGAATGGTTTATCAGGAACTGAGTATTGCCCGCCGTATTTCTATTTATGAAAACTTACTGGTAGGAAGACTGCCCAAAAAGAATGCACTGTTTATCGACAAGAAAAAAGCAATCACAGAGGCGAAAGAGCTTCTGGCGAAGGTAGGTCTGGAGAATCTGGATCCCACCATCAATGTTTCAGAGATCAGCCAATGTGATGCACAGCTGGTTGAGATCGCAAAGGTACTTGGTTTTGCACCTTCGATTCTGGTAATGGACGAGCCGACTTCGGCACTGTCCAGTGAAGAGGTAAAGCGCCTGTTTACCATTATCCGCAGCCTGAAAGAGCAGGGAATGGCTATTGTTTATATATCTCATCATATGAGTGAGATCTTCGAGATCGCAGACAACGTAACAGTTATGCGAGACGGCAAGCTGGTTGGCAGCTGTAGTATCGAAGAGACTGACATGGATGATCTGGTAGAGAAGATGGTTGGTGAGCCGGTAAAGAGTTTCTATACGGATCATGCCAGCATGGTAACGAAGGAAGAATTCCTCCGTACAGAAGACTATACCAGATGGGGCTTTTTCCATCATGTGGATTTTGCAGTACATAAAGGCGAAGTGCTTGCTATCTGTGGCCTTGCAGGCGCAGGACGTACCGAGATCGCCCGCAGCCTCATCGGAGTAGATAAGGCAGACACAGGCAAGGTATATGTACATGGCAAGGAAGTTTCCTTCAAGAACTTCGGTGAAGCCATCAAAGGCGGTATCGGTTACCTGACGGAGGATAGAAAGGTCGTAGGTCTGGCACTGATCCAGTCCGTGGAGGATAATGTATTATCCTGTGTTATCGACAAGTATTCCACCGGGGGTATATACCAGGGCAAAAAGCACAGAAATCTGGTACAGGAAAAGATCGATGAGATGAGCGTTTATCCCTCTGATCCAGATCGTCTGGTGAACAGCTTTTCCGGTGGTAATCAGCAGAAGGTGCTCATGGCAAAATGGCTTGCTACAGACGTAGACATCCTGATCCTGGATGAGCCGACCCGTGGTGTAGACGTTAATGCAAAACAGGTTATCCACGATGCGGTAAGACGTTTTGTTGAAAAAGGAAAAGCAGTGATCCTCTTATCCAGTGACCTGCCGGAAGTAGTTGGTCTGTGTGACCGGGCGGTGATCCTGAGAGAAGGACATATCATCGGTGAGATTCCAAAAGAAGCAATTAACGAAAACAGCCTGTTAATCGCAGCAAATGGGGAGGGTGAGTACGTAAAATGTCAGAAGTAAAAAATAATACAAATCCAGGCCCGACACCAAAGGTTGATACAAGAAAAACGGAGATTAACAAGTTTAGTCTTATTTTCAATAAACTTGGTATCTGGGTAATCGTAATTTTATTGGCAGTCGTTGGTATGATTGTCTCTAAGGGAGATTTCTTCTCCTCAGCAAATATCCAGTCTATTCTGGAAGCTGTTGCACTGATTGGTATGGTAAGTTCCGGTTTGATCTTCGTTGTATATGCCGGCAACATGAATGATATGTCCATTCCAATGACCATGGCTATGTCCGGTATGATGACTGTACAGTGCATTAATTTCGGATTTCCCATAGCACTTCTGATTGGTCTTCTGACCGGTGCTTTCATCGGTGTGATCAATGGATTCATGATTGGTAAGCTGCGTGCGAACCCAATCATCTGGTCCTGGGGCTTCAACATGCTGCTTTCCGGTATTGCCCGCGTGGTATGGGGCGGCAAACAGCTCTATGCGGACAGCATCGCAAAAGATACAGAGTATGCACAGAATGCAGCAGAAACGTTTTACGCTATTGCAAGAACGAATGTATTTGGTATTTTCTCCATCATGATTCTGGTAATGCTGGTTATGTTCGTGATTGCCTGGTTTATTCATACCAAGACAAGCTATGGACAGAAAGCAAAGATTGTTGGTTCCAACTATGAAGTAGCAAAATTCTCCGGCATCAACTGTGCGAAGGTTGCCATGATCACTTACGTTATCGATGGCGTGGCTGCAGCAGTCGGCGGTATCTTCTTCTCAGCTCTTCGTAAGACAGCTTCTTACGAAAACGGTACTGGATACGATTTCTCCTGTGTAACGGCTGTATTGTTAGGCGGTGTTGCATTAGCAGGTGGTAAAGGATCTGTAGTTGGTACATTTGGTGGTGTTTTAGCTTATGGTATTTTGAACAACGTACTTTCCTGGATCGGTCTGGGCACTTACGAGAAATACCTGGTACAGGGTCTTGTATTCCTGTTCATCGTTTGGTTGAACACATATTCAAATAGAAAGTTGGGTAAAGGCTGATGAATAAGAAAAAATTTAAGATTAATGCGAATTTTATCAATAATTACAGAGCCTACTTTTTCCTGATTATCATCATGATCATTGGTATTTTCACACCGAAATTCTATACTGCATTCAATATCAACGCAGTAACGGGAAACGGTAGCCTGGTAATGTGGCTTGGACTTGGATTTACAGTATGTCTGATCGCCGGGCACATGGATTTGACGGTAATGTATATGTCCACCTTTGGTGCCCTGCTCTGTCTGGGACTGCACAGTATCAACGGACTGCCGTATATTGTATGTATTTTGATCGCAACACTGGTTGGTGTCATCGTAGGTCTGGCCAATGGTATTCTGGTGACCAAGTTCTTGATTCCATCCTTCATCGTAACACTGGGTATGCAGTTTGTAGTAAAAGGTGCCATGTATATCTATACAGGTGGAGCCGAACTGAGTATCGGCAAGGATTATGCTTTCAATGAATTTCTGAATGAAAAGCTGATTCCATTCCTTCCATTTTCTGCATACTTCCTGATCACCACGCTGATTATCTTCATTATCATGATCGTGTTCCGTTACACCCGATTCGGACGTAACGTATATATGGTAGGTGGTAACCTGGAGACAGCATGGCTGGCTGGTATCAAGAGCGACCGTGTGACAACACTGGTATTTATTATTTCAGCAGCAGCCTGTGCATTCGGAGGAGCATTGAACGGTGTATATTCCGGATCTGCAAGTATCACCATGGGCGAGAAAGGTATCAGCCCGCTGATGATTGCCCTGACGGCTACTATCGTTGGTGGTACCGCTATCCAGGGTGGTAAAGGAAGCGTGGTTTCTACCTGGGTAACACTGATAGCTATCGCATTCCTCAAATCTATCTTTAAGAAGACAGAGATGCAGGTGCTGGTTATCGCAGTAATCCTTATTGCCTGCGTATGCTATGAGACCATCACATTGTACAGAAGAAATAAGACGGTTGGTACAAGACCGAATCTGCACAAGGAATATCTGGAAGAGACAGGTAAAGCAAAATAATCTGTTTTTGGGAAACACAACTTATGAATAAAGGCGGAAACGCTTTTAATAAAAAAAGGAGGAAACAAAAATGGTGAAAAGGTATTTAGCAGTACTGCTTAGTGGTCTTATGATCATGGGCAGCGTGTGTCTGACAGGATGTGGAAGCACAAGTGAAACCGCAACGACAGATACAAAAGAGGAGACAACAAAAGAAGAGACAAAAGAAGAGACGAAAGAGGATACAAAAGAGGATGCAAAAGAAGATACTGCTGCAGGCGGTGACAATCTTTCTGAATCCAAGGATTTACTGGCAGCAGCAGAGAAAGATCTTAAGACAACTGACGGTCATGAGATGATGGCTGCAGGTACCACAGCAGAAGTTCCGGAAGCAACAGCCAGCGCTGAAGATCTGGAAAAACTGGAGGACACAGACAAAGAAAAATGGCATTTCTATGAATATCTGGACTGGGATACCGCTAATGATGCAACATTCCCAGAGTCTCCTGCAGATGGACAGAAGGGTAAGAAGGTAGTTCTTATCGTTCATGGCGCTCATGCATGGACAACCTGTTATCAGGAAGCTTTCGAGGCTGCTTGTGATGCAGTAGGAATGGAATGCGAAGTTTATGATCCTAACTGGGATCAGTCTACACAGGATGGTTATGTTGACCAGGCTATCAACGAAGATCCAGACGCAATCGTTGTAATCCCTGTAAGTGCTGACCACGCTGCACAGCAGTTCAAAAAGATCTGTGATGCAGGTATCGCAGGATTCTGTTCTAACACCTTACCTGAAGCAGATGCTATGAACTATATCATGGCTTACACAGGTCCCGATGACTGGGCTCAGATGAGAAACCTTGCAAGTGCACTTGGCAAAGCAATGGACGGTAAAGGCGGCGTTTGCTACATTACACATAATGTTGGTACTTCTCCATACTATGCTCGTACATATGGCCCAATGTCTACTTTAGCAACAGAATACCCAGACATCAAATCTTTGGACGTACAGTCTCCAGGATTCGAAGCTGCAGCTGTGAAACAGGTTGTATCTGACTGGATTACAAAATATGGTGATGAATTAAATGCTATCGTATTGGCAGATGACTCTGACCAGGCTATCGGAGCTGTTGAAGCTTGTAAAGATGCTGGACGTTCCGACATCAAGATCGTTGCTGCCGGTAACTCTAAACAGGGTTCTGAATTAGTTGAGAGCGGTGATCTGTTCGAAATGAGTTATCAGTCATGCCAGGCTGATGCTGGTTTGGCAGTAAGAACTATATCTGAGTACTTCTGCGGCGAAGATATCGCCCGTGTAAGCTATATCGGAACAGATATCATCAACAAAGATAACGTAGCAGACTTTACACCTTGTCAGTGGTAGAAAAGTGCTGTAGGTAATATTTGGGCGGAGGGAGGAAAGCCTTCCTCCGCCATTTTAAGTAAAAGGAGATCGTAAAATGAATAGTAAAGAGCGCTTTTTGGCGACGGTTGAAAGAAAACCGGTTGACCGACCCGCTGCATGGCTTGGAATGCCAGATGTTTTTGCCAGACCGGCATTATTCGAATATTATGGCGTGAAAGATTTTCATGAATTAAAACTGGCTGTAGGCGATGACTTTTACGCAGTGGAAGTACCATATGAGTCACCCACCGCAAGTGCGATATATGCGGCCTTTGACTGGTACATGGACGGCAATGTAGATGCAGAAGACAGAACACTTACCGAGGACGGCTGTTTTAAGGATGCGGAAGAGGAAGAGGATCTGGAATTTTTCCAGTGGCCGGACCCGGCAGACTATATTGATGTAGAAGAATGCAAACGACGTGTCGCAGAGGCACCGGAAGACAAGGTTCGTCTTGGTATGATGTGGTCGGCACATTTTCAGGATACCTGTGCTGCATTTGGTATGGAGACCGCACTCATGAATATGATTGCCAATCCGGAAATATATGAAGCAGTAAATGAAAAAGTAATGGAGTTTTATCTGAAAGCAAACAAGATTTTTTATGAAGCAACAAAAGGACAGTTGGATGCCGTTTTAATCGGAAATGATATGGGTTCTCAGCGTGGCTTGATGCTTTCGCCGGAAATGGTAAGAAAGTTTATCATGCCTGGATGCAAGCAGTTGGTTGAGCAGGCTCATAGTTATGGCTTGAAAGTAATCTACCACTCCTGTGGTTCTATCGTAGATGTTATTCCTGACCTGATCGAGGCCGGCGTGGATGTGGTTCATCCGATCCAGGCTCTGGCGACCGGTATGGAACCGGAAAATCTGAAGGGGAAATTCGAAGGAAAAGTTTCCTTCTGCGGCGGTGTGGATACTCAGGATTTGTTAGTTAATGGTACACCGGAACAGGTAAAGGCAAAAGTAAAGGAACTGAGGACAATCTTCCCCACGGGGCTGATTATTTCACCCAGCCATGAAGCGATTATGCCGGATGTTCCGCCTGCAAATATCAAAGCTTTGTTTGACGAAGCTCAGGAGGTTTACTAGATGAGACGTTTTGGACAGATTTGTAAAGTGAAACCGGATGGACTGGCGGATTACGCCAGATATCATGCGAACCCGATTCCGGGTGTGAATGAGATGATTAAAGCATGTAACCTGCAGAATTATTCCATCTACAGCATAGGTGACCTGCTGTTCACTTACTGCGAGTATGTGGGCGAGGATTACGATGCAGATATGGCAAAGATGGCAGCAGACCCGACGACCCAGAAATGGTGGGGGATGGTGACACCGCTCATGGAGAAATTCGAGATCCGAGAGGGCGGCGGTCCATGGACCGACATGAAAGAAATCTATCATCTGGATTAGGGGATGACAGAAAGCCCCCGGCAGGCTGTTGGAAGGACACCTGTCCGGGGGTTTTGTCTTTAAAAGAATTTTTACAGAATGAAATGTAGTGGTTTCGGGTAGCCATATGCCTTGAATAAAGATTCCATTTCGGTCTGGCCCTGAGCCATGGCAGAGGGCAGAGAAGCCTGTTTTAACAGAATCTTTTTGAGGATGGAGCAAAGGATGGCTTCGATCTTGCTGGGCGGTATGACCAGAGAACTCCTGTTATAGGGGCCATTTCGTTTATGGCAGTAGGCAAAACTGTCCCGTGTAATGGTCAGCCAGGGATATAATTTCTGCAATTCATTACTCTGGTAAGGTGCCAGCGTGGGAGATTGCCCATCCAGTATGGTCATATAGATACTGGTGTCTTTCCTGGCCAGCCACCGGAAGAAGCACAGGGCGTCTGAGCGGCGGTTTGTGTCTGGATTCAGTCCAAGATTCCAGCCGATGCGGGCGGGCGAATGTCCCGGTACAGCAGAATATCCCACGCGTCCAATGACACTGTTGTGCAGACTGCTGCTGATGCGGTTGGCATATTCGGTATAAGTGACCAGCATGGCTGTTTTGCCGGAACAAAAGTCGGACACGGTTCGGTCGATGGAAACCTGTAGGGGTGAGAACTCCACGTAGTTTAATGTTTCCAGAAGGCTGGATAGGGGTTCGCGGTTGCCTGGCGTATCCAGACAGACTTTTTTGTAAGCATCCCAGAGCATGCCGTTTTTGGTCCAAAGACGGATCAGGATCTCTGGTGCGAACTCTTCATCCACGATGCCGGCCACAGAGGTTCCGTACAGGGTGGGGGAGTCCGCATGTATGCTTTTGGTGAAAAAGGCGGCCACCCGGTTAAATTCCGTCCAGGTGCGCGGCGGGCGCAGAGAACTTCCGTATTCTTTTTTGAAGGCTTTCTGTATGGAGGGCTGCTCGAACAGATCCTGCCGGTAGAACATGATCTGGGAACCGCCCACGAAGGGAACGCCATAGTAATGGTCATCCAGGCGGCAGTTATCCATATTCTCCGGGACAAAGGCGGCACGCAGTGAAGTATCGCCCTCCAGATCATCTGTAATATCTGCGGCCAGACTGTTTTGTACCATGTATTCCAGCCAGGGGATATCATACATATAAATATCATAGGTACTCTGCGTCTTTTTGGTATCGGTGATAATATCGCGCAGCAGGAGATCGTGAGGCGTGCACTGTATTTCCACAGGGATGCCGGTCTGGCGGGTGAATGATTCTACCAGCAGGCTGATCGCGTGTGTGGTCCCCAGATCCGCCATCAACATCCGCAATGGCGTCTGCTGTAAATGGACAGGTTTTGTGCAGGAGAGTGCGGGCGCGACAACATGCAGATCCGTATGAATGATGGTATCTTCCAGCAGAAGATCACAGACTTTCTGCTCAGGATTGGCGATCTGCCCTAACAAAGCCCTGGCAGCTTCGGTTCCCAGAGAGAATGCGGTGCGCGTGGTGCGTATGGCGCCGGGAATGGAGACCGGGTGTTTCCAGGATTCCTCCCCGAAGGTGATCAGCTGCAGATCCTGGGGGATAGAGATACCTTTGATCTGACAGGCCGCATGGACACCAAGTGCAATATTTTCCGAGGTGGTGATGATGGCGTCCAGCAGAGGGAACTGCTGATTATTCAGTATTTCCTTAAAGGCGTCTTCCTTGGTCATATTGGTGGTCTGAATCCATTCCGGCAGCACTGGAAGATTATATTTCTTCATAGCCGCGTGATAGCCGAATATGGACTGGGATTCGGAAGAAAAGGCCGGTGGTCCGGTGAGTATGGCGATGCGGCGGCATCCGCTCTCGATGAGCTGCTCCGTCAGGAAACGGCAGGTCTGGTAATTATCAAAGGCCATAAAGCCTGCGAAGGAGTGCTTCGGACGGCGTTCGATAAAGACGGTAGGAATCTGATATTTTTCGATGCGGCTGGCAAAAAAAGCCGTGTTCTGGGGCTGTGATGTTATGACCAGAAGGCCGCTGCAGTTGCTGCTGACGAATTCTTCTATTTTAGAGCATTCAATATCCGGGGAATCATTGGTAAAAGCCACATGAATCCCATACCCCTTGTTTTGCAGATGATCGGAAATACCCTTGAAAATGTCTGCATGAAAATAATTGTCGATGTCGCTGAGCACCACGCCGATACTTTTGGAATCGGAGATTTTCAGATTGCGGGCAGACGCATTTGGTATGTAGTTCAATTTTTCGATGGAATCCATGATTTTGGCGCGGGTTTCCGGCTTCACATTCCGTGTTCCGCTGAGACAGCAGGAAACGGTAGCAATGGACACTCCGGCATCACGGGCAACCTCTTTTATAGTGGACATGTTTTCCCTTTCTTTCCGTGCAGATGCATGTTTACAAGATGGTTTTAGTATAACATATTCTTTGATGCATTCAAATCAAAACGTTTAGATTTTTATTTTGGGAATCACATTGTTTTATGTTTTGAAAATAATATAATGAAATTATAAAAAAGAAAGAACAGAAAAATGATATCATATAAGGAGGAAAAGTAATGACTTCAAGAGAAAGAGTAATGGCATCGATCAATCATAAGCAGCCGGATTATGTACCGCTGGATCTGGGTGGAACCCCCAGCTCAGGTATTTCCGCCATCGCTTATAACAACCTGAAAAAGGAACTGGGTATCACCACCGGGCACACACGTATTTTTGACGTGGTACAACAGGTGGTACAGCCGGAGTACAATATCATGGATCAGTTCGGTGTGGACGTAATCGATATCGGCCGTGTATTTAATGAGAAGGATGAGGACTGGTATGATACGACGCTTGCAGATGGGTCTATCGGACAGTACCCGACCTGGTTCCGCCCTCAGAAGCTGGACAACGGGGATTATGTTGTTTACGACAAAGAAGGCACCATGATCGCAAGAATGCCGGTTGGGGCAACCTTCTTTGACCAGACCTGTTTCCCATATGTGGATGATTACCCGGACAATTATGACGATCTGGATCATGCCATGGGCAAAGTGCTCTGGAGTGCGCTGGTTCACAGCCCATGGGATCACGCATCTGACAAAGACTTTTATAAGACATTAAGAGAAAAGACCCTGGCTATGCGGGCACAGACGGACCGGGCTATGATGATTACCTGTGGATGTAACCTTTTCGAGTGGGGAACCTTCCTGCGCAGAATGGATAACTTCCTTATGGACACATACGCAGATCCGGAAGGGGTAGAAGGACTGGTAGAACAGTTGATGATCCGCCATCTGGAGACCTTGAAGAATGTCTGCGAAGCTGTTGGAGATATTGTGGATATCCTCCGCTTCGGCGATGACCTGGGTATGGATACCGGTATGTTCATGTCACAGCAGAAATATCAGGAACTGTTCAAGCCGTATCACACACAGTTGAATGAATATGTGCATAAACACAGTAATATGAAGACCTTCCTGCATTCCTGCGGATCTATTTATCCGATCATGGGTGATTTGATCGAGGCTGGCTACGACGTGATCAACCCGATCCAGACGACTGCATATCAGATGGACCCTGCCACACTGAAACGTGAATTCGGAAAAGACGTTACATTCTGGGGAGGCGGATGCAATACCCGCTCGGTCCTGAACCGTTCTACACCGGAAGAAGTATATGATTATACAAGAAGAATGATTGATATCTTTGCACCGGATGGTGGATATGTATTCAATCAGGAACACAATATTATGCCGGATGTTCCGGCAAAGAATCTGCTGGCTATGTACAAGGCTGTTGAAGATTCCAGAAAATAAAAAACTGCACCGCCCGGAGTGATCCGGACGGTGTCTTTGATTTACATGAATTTTTTTCGGGCATCATATAAGGCAAGTATATTTTCCAGTGGCACATCACCCTCAAAGTCCTGACTTGGAGCGAGGATGTAGCCGCCGTTTTGATTCATGGTTTCGATGATGTATTCTGTTTCCCTGCGGACCTCCTCCGGAGTGCCGAAGGGCAGAAGATGCTGGGTATCCACGCCGCCCTGGAAACAGAGCTTATCACCAAAATCGCGTTTTAGACCATCCACTTCCATGCCGACTACTTTCTGAATAGGCTCTAAAACATCTGCGCCGCACCGGATCAGATTGGGGATGATGCCACGGATAGCACCACAGGAGTGCTGCAGGTAATAGCAGTCGTATTTGTGGGCCAGTGCCACCAGCTTTTTGGTGTTCTCCGCAAAATATTCGTCCCACATATCCGGACCGAAGAGCAGGCTGATCTGAGTACCATAATCATCACAGGGACGGATCAGATCAATAGCCCCGTCACCGGCCTCAAACATCCGCTCATAGATTTCCATATAACATTCACTGTAACGGCGGAGCATGGCCTTTACCAGATCCGGCTCATCCACCATGAGACAATAGAATTCTTCGGCGGGATACATCTCCAGGAATACCTGGTAGGGTCCGGGCCAGCCGATACGGATGGCCTTGTCCGTGTGATCGTCACAGAAACGTTTTACCGCTTCGTAGTCAAAATGATCCGGGTTTGGCCAGTCGCGAAAAGCCAGTAATTTTTCCATGGAATCCACATCTTCCAATGGGCGGCGAATGGTGTGCCAGTTATATTCCACGCCGTTCCATTTTTCGATATACTGCTGTCCGAAAGGATGCGTATGGACGATCTCACCATCTTTGTTTTTGAAATCAGGACGTTCCGGCCCGATGTAGGGAGGAAGATCCATGATGCGCGTGTCGATTTCCAGAATATCCATGACTTCATCATTGGTGGTTACCTGAAAATGCTTCTTTAGTTTATCCCAGGCAGTCTCCACGCACTGCATAGTCGCGGGAACCCGATCAGGGGTCTTATGCGCCACCGCGGCGCGCACTCTTTCTTTACTTGTCATAATAATCTCCTTTCCGTGAAACAGGTTATCTTTGTTTTATATGCTTATCATAAAGGATGGAAGGCTGTCATACAATACACTGTATGATTCAAAAACAGTATGAAAGTATTATTCGTAAAATATGGAAGATGATAGATTTGACAGTGCTTATGAAGAATGCTATATTTGAAACAGTATAAAAGTAGGAAGAGGAGGAAGGGATATGAATTATCCAAATGATGCACCCTATGCAGATGTGTTTCTGTGTAATGGGGAGGCTGATATACATGATTATTATTACATTTCTCCCCGTCCCATTCAGGAAAAGAGTTTTTATTATCAGGTGAACCGGACGGGGATCGAGGGAAGACTACCCTCTGTCTTTTCGGTGGAGAGAACGGAGACCTCCGCGCGATGCTGCGAAATCTTCTGTATATTAGGGGGCGAGGGGGAACTTTCTTATAGAAACCGCCACTATCATCTGAAAGAGAATCAGATCGTTCTGTTGCTGGACCATGAGGCACACGCTTACGCTGCAGATGAAAAAAATCCTATGGGTAATAGCTGGCTTGAATTTTATGGGGCGGAGAGCCACCGCATCATGCAATACCTCATCGAGCAGCATGGACCTGTGCTGGAGGGGAGGATCTTTGGAGAAATCTGTGAGAAAGTGACCGATATCCAGCAACGGCTGATCATGAAGGATACGTATCAGCCTGCTTTAGAAATATATGATATTTTACTGAGCCTCCTGAACTATAAAAAAGAGTGGGCGGGGGAACCTGTCACGGAGGTGCAGGAGAGCTTTCCTGAGGTCACGGCCTATATTGACAGTCATCTGGGCCAAAAAATCGAGAATCAGGAGCTGGCACAGATATGCGGGATCAGTCTGCCGTATTTTATGAAGCGCTTTAAGAATTATTACGGCGCCACTCCTCAGCAGTACGTTATGCGCCGCCGCATCGTAAAATCAAAATATGCACTCATAAGGACTGGCCAGTCCATAGAAAAAATAGCGGAGGTCATGGGATTTTGTAACACCAGCCATTTTGTGCGCTGCTTTAAGCATCAGGAGAAGATGACGCCGTCGCAATACCGGAGAGCGTATCGATTGTAAAAATAATGAAAAAAACTGCAGGAAATCCGCCTATTTCCTTGCAGTTTTTTTTATATAGTGGTATAATTTTATAAAATTTTAATATTTGCTTTAGTACGTTAACAAGTTACCTGACAATATGATCAAAGATATATAATGAACAAAGGAGTTCATGTTAATTCCTAGATGTTTCTATATCTGGATTTTTTATGAGGAGAATTGGCATGAGCGATCAATATACAAGACAAGAAATACAGGAACGGCTGCTGAAAAGTTATCAGCCGTACTTTGATATAAATCCGTGTGATGAATCAGAACAGCCTCTGGTAGCCCGGTGTGGCTTTCATGTAAAGTCCAGTAAATATGTGCTGGTGAAGAAAGCGGAACTTTGGAAAACCGAGGGGAACGAACACCTTTTTCTGTTTTCCATGCCACGTCTTACAGCCGAACTTTTTGAACAGTGTAAGAATCTGGCATACGAAGAGGGCATGAAGCTGATTGATCCGAAACCAGGCCACATGTACACCTATATCACCACTGTTTTTATCTGTGATGAATGCGATGACGCGGCCCGGACGGCATTGAAGAAATGCCGCATTCACAAAAGTTTTCAATTTTCGCTGCGCGGCTGGATGGATTTCCATACAGGACTTATCGATTTGAAAAGCAACACAACTCTCACAAATCAAAGCGGTAAGTGCAATGCGGATTTTTTGAAAAAAATATTACAAGTTTAAAGGAGTGGGGAATTTATGAACGCATTAGTAATTCTGATCGTCGCAGTAGCAATCCTGCTTATTGCGTATGTAGGCTATGGTAAATGGCTTGCAAAAACCTGGGGTGTAGACGAATCTCGTCCGACACCATCACACACCATGACAGACGGTGTGGACTATGTACCGGCAAAGGCTCCGGTATTGTTAGGTCATCATTTTTCATCAATCGCCGGAGCAGGCCCAATCAATGGACCGATCCAGGCAGCATGTTTCGGATGGGTACCTGTATTACTCTGGGTACTGATCGGTGGTATCTTCTTTGGTGCTGTACATGACTTCGGAGCATTATTTGCTTCTATCCGTCATAAAGGACAGTCCATGGGTGAAGTTATTGGTGATACCATGGGAAATGGCGCTAAAAGATTATTCACTATTTTCGGTTATCTGGTACTTCTTCTGGTAGTTGCGGCATTCGCATCTATCGTAGCATCCACATTCGGTTCGACCTCAGCAGCAGGAGAGGCTGTTACAGGAGCAGCGCTGGATGCACATGCAACAACAGCAGTTATTTCACTTCTGTTTATTGTACTGGCAGTCGTATTTGGTTTCATGGTTTATCGTCGCAATGCAGGTCTTGGCATTTCCACCGTTATTGGTGTCATAGCTATCGTTGCTATCGTAGCCATCGGCCTGAACTGGCATCCACTGTATGTAGATTACAATATCTGGATGTATGTACTTGGATTATATATCCTCATAGCTTCTGTTACACCGGTATGGATTCTTCTCCAGCCGCGTGATTACCTGAGTTCATTCTTACTGTACTTTATGGTTATCGTAGCAGTTATCGGTGTTATCGGATGTGCATTTGTTGGCAAAGCGCAGCTTGATATGCCGGCATTTACAAGCTTCTCACAGGCAAGCAACGGTCTGCTGACCGGAGGAACTATGTTCCCTGCATTGTTTGTTACCATCGCATGTGGTGCTATCTCAGGATTCCATTCACTGGTATCTTCAGGAACCACATCAAAACAGATCGACAACGAAAGAGATGCACGTCCTATCGGATACGGTGCAATGCTCATCGAATGTGTTGTAGCTGTACTGGCTCTCATCGCAGTAGGTTTTGTTTTCAAAAATGCAAGCGCTGCAGATGCAACAGCAAACGGACTTACATCTCCAACCGTAGTATTTGCAACCGGTATTTCACAGATGATCGGTACCTTCGTTGGTGCTGACAGCCCAATCGTAAGCATTATGTACACCATGCTGACACTGGCTGTTTCTGTATTCTGCCTGACCTCTCTGGATACTGCTACACGTCTTGCACGTTACATGTTCCAGGAACTCTGGCTCAAAGAGGGCGAGACTGTGGAAGACGCTAAGAAACAGGGCGGCGCAAAAGCATTCTTTACCAATATGTATGTTTCAACGATCATTACAGTAATACTGGGCGTTGGCCTTGGTATGACCGGATATGCGAAGATCTGGCCGCTGTTCGGTGCTGCAAACCAGTTACTGGCTGCAGTAGGACTTCTCGGTGTGGCTGCATGGTTAGGCCATGTTGGCAAGAACAATAAGATGATGCTCTTCCCAATGATCTTCATGCTTGTTGTAACCATCGTATCTCTGGGACAGACGATCCAGTCTAAGATTGCTCTCTTTACCTCAAACGGTTTCGAGGCTGCAAAACTTACACCATTCTGGGCAGGTACGCAGATGGCACTGGCTATTTTGCTTATCATACTGTCGCTGATCCTTGCCGTAAAAGGAATCAAGACCATCGTTGGTCAGTTCCAGGGCAAAGGCGTGATTAAGGAAGACAAATAATTTACATAATTAACCTGACAAAAGGACTTGTCACTGGAAAAACTTTTCGGTGGCAGGTCTTTTTTTATCGCTAAAATCTTGTGGGTTTTTGAAGAAAATGGTATACTTAATCCAATTTATTCGGAAAGAAGGAGACAGGCCATGAAACAGGTTATTTTTGCCACGGGCAATGCACATAAATTGCAGGAAATCAAAGAGATACTGGTGGATCTGGACTGGGATATTATTTCCATGAAGGAAGCCGGCATAGATATGGAAATCATAGAGGACGGCAAGACCTTTGAGGAGAATGCCATCATCAAGGCAAGGACCATCATGGAGGCTACCGGCAAAATGGTACTGGCGGATGATTCCGGCCTGGTCATCGATTATCTGAACGGCGAGCCGGGTATTTATTCGGCACGTTATATGGGAGAAGATACGTCCTATCATATTAAAAACAAGAGTCTGGTGGACAGGCTGGAAGGTGTGCCCCAGGAGAAGCGTACGGCGCGCTTTGTATGCGCGGTTGCGGCTATATTCCCGGATGGTCAGGTGCTGACCACAGAGGGGAAGTTCGAGGGCATCATAGGCTATGAGGAGCGTGGGGAAAATGGATTCGGCTATGATCCAATATTTTTCCTGCCGGAGTATGGCTGCAGTTCTGCTGAATTATCCAGAGAGAAGAAAAACGAACTGAGCCACAGAGGGCAGGCACTTCGTATGATGCGGGACAAATTACAGGGGCAGAGAGGTATGTAATATGCGCGTTTTGATCGTAAGTGATACACACGGGAGAGCGGAGCAGCTGGGGTCTATCCTGCAGCAGAATCAGCCGTTAAATTACCTGGTACACTGTGGGGATGTGGAAGGTGATGAAGACTATATCCGTGCCCTTGCCGGATGTCCGGTCTATATGGTGAAGGGAAATAACGATTTCTTTTGTGATCTTCCCCGTGAGGAAGAGTTTTATCTGGGGAACTGCAAAGTCTTTCTGACCCATGGGCATTATTATGGAGTATCCATGGATCTGGAGGGCATCATGGATGAGGGCCGCGCCAGAGGGGCAGATATTGTCATGTTCGGCCATACGCACCGCCCTGTGGTGGAAGAAGGCAAAAATATTGTCGCATTGAATCCAGGGAGTTTGTCATATCCCCGGCAGATGGGTCGAAAACCCAGTTATATTGTGATGGAAATTGATGAAAAAAATATTTTACATTTTGCGATAAAATATGTTGACAAATAGAAAGGTCCGTTATATAATATTACTTGCGTTGGCGCTCAGATGGCTGCCAATGCAGGCAATATTTAGCATCGGGGTGTGGCTCAGCTTGGCTAGAGCGCCTGGTTTGGGACCAGGAGGTCGCAGGTTCGAATCCTGTCACCCCGACTTTGCAATAAAGATATTTTTTGTTGCTACCGATGCGGGTGTGGTTCAATGGTAGAACATCAGCCTTCCAAGCTGAGGACGTGGGTTCGATTCCCATCACCCGCTTTTCTGTGTGGAAAAGCATGGAAACAAATTTATAATTTAAACATGTGCCTGTAGCTCAGTTGGATAGAGCAACGCCCTTCTAAGGCGTGGGTCGGGGGTTCGAATCCCTCCAGACACGGTTGTTAAGGAATAACGCCTTAGCGATACATGGTGGGTATAGCACAGTTGGTTAGCGCGTCAGTTTGTGGCACTGAAGGTCGTGGGTTCGAATCCCACTATCCACCCTTTGTTGGGCTATCGCCAAGCGGTAAGGCACAGCACTTTGACTGCTGCATTCGCTGGTTCAAATCCAGCTAGCCCAGTTTTTTTGCAGGTCTTATTGTTTGGGGAAGTTCATTTGTTCTTTTCCGTTTTCCCAATGCACTTACGTGTATTACGGAATAAACTACTTTGGGATATTAGCTCAGTTGGTAGAGCACTTGACTTTTAATCAAGTTGTCCGGGGTTCGAATCCCCGATGTCTCATTAAAAAAGATAAGCATTTTGCTTATCTTTTTTTGTGTAAAACAATAAGGATTCGAACCACGGACAACGGAGTTGCGCGAACCGAAGCGGAGACCGAATCCCTGTTATTTGAATTAGTTCAAAAAAGAAAAAGTAGTCTTAGTCAAACCTTAGTCAGAGACGTTTTTAAGGGGGCAATTTAGTCAAATTTAGTCAAAATGAATGGCTTTGTGTAACTTGCTTGCTGCCTTTTCTTGTTGCGTCCTGGTGCTGCTAGCACTGGGGCGTTTTTTGAACTGGTGACAAATTGTAACCAGTTGAATTATAATCTACATATATTCCGACTTTTAACATTTGACATTTCGAAACGATTTGATATAATATACTTAACAAGAGAACCGATAGCTAGCTACTACCTAGCCACCTCGGTAATATGTATTAAAAAATAACGCTACACTTTGCGAGGGTGAGGGCGTTATTTTTTATGCTTAAAGTTAACAACAAGAGTTATGACTGCTACAAGCATTATAACAAATGTAAATAAGTCATTAAAAGTAACGTACATAAGCATCAAGCCCCTTTCTCTGTGAGTAGGTGGCAAGATATAGCGCCCCATCGGTTCCCCGGGTAAATATATTATTTTCAAGTTACCTGCCCCGGTGGATCCGGGGCAGAATATACTATTCAGTTTTTCTTGTTTTTTTCATTTATATGCTTGCGCAATATCATATTGATATACTGGGAAAAAGAACGGTCATCTTTTTCTGCAAGACCTTTCAGTGTGTTTACAAGGTCATCATCCAGCGTGATAGATACTTTTGTTTTTAATGGTTTCTGATTCTGCATAGCGATCCCTCCATATACTACTAAATCCTATTGTATCTTACCGAATGATGCGATATACTGAAGTGGGATAAAGTAGGATAAATCCGAAGGAGGGTTTATGACGCAGAAGGAGATAGAAGCAAAGCTGTTTCATATACTGGACCGCACAAAACAGTTAGACTTGGCAGGTCTGGTTGAACTGCCAGAAGAACATGAGTTGGATATTGAATTGATGGATGGGAGCAAGTTTCGAATCGTCATTGAAGAGATAGATAAGAGCCATATAATATAGAGTTCATTTTACGGATAGAATAGAAAATGCAAATACTTAAAATTACATTGCTTATTCTGTTGTTTTTTCATATAATATAGGTAATAAAGAGAACTGCCCGGCACGGATGATGCTTAAGTTAGTTGTGAGAAGCCACCATTTGGTGGTTTTTGTTATATTAGGATATTAGAGATAGGCAGAATCCGGCAGAGCAGTGGTGGTGGGGTTGTAACTAATAGTATAGGAGGGCAGCAATATGAGCGATGTGAAGGATAACGAGATTCAAAAACTGAGCCAGGATGAGATGAAGAAGATTCTGAAGGATACCAGGCAGAAACTGGCGCAGCAGCAACAGTTGATCAAGGAAAAGAAACTTCCTGTTATTGTGCTTGTGGAAGGCTGGGGTGCTTCAGGAAAAGGTACTCTGATCAGTTATCTGATCCGTGATCTGGACCCACGTTTTTTCCAGGTGGTTCCCATGAAGATGCCGACGAAGGAAGAGCGCCGCAAGCCCTTCTTGTGCCGCCATATGGAACATATTCCTGAGTCGGGCAAATTTGTATTCATGGATTCCGGCTGGATGGAGGAAACTGTTTTTGATGTGGTAGATGGAAAATGCACGAAAAAAGAACTGAAACAGCGGTTGTCGGATATCAATGTATTTGAGCGTCAGTTGGTGGATAACGGATATCTTGTGCTGAAAATCTTTGTGGATGTTTCCAAGGAAGCACAGAATGTACGTCTCCAGAATCTTCTGGAACACAAGGATACCAGTTGGAGAGTGTGCAAGCGTGATTTGGATCAGCAGGAGCATCGCAGCAAATATGAGAAAGCTTTTGGAACGTTTATTAAGGCTACAAACAGTGAGAAGGCACCATGGCATGTGATCGACAGCAGTGAAAAGGCACTGGTTGAGCTGCAGGTCTGCCATCTTCTGGTGGACGGCATCGAGGATGCAATCAAACGCAATGAAATCCCGGTGGAAATCCCGGAAAATCCGTTCCCGTTGGTTCAGATGCCAAAACTTGCGGATGTGCCCCTGGACAAGTCGCTGACCAGAGCAGAATATGAGCAGCAGCTGAAAGCAGCCCAGAAGAAATTAAAGAAACTGCACAACCGTATTTATAAAGAAGGAATACCGGTAGTTATCGCATACGAAGGCTGGGATGCGGCGGGCAAGGGCGGCAATATCAAGCGTCTGACCAGTGCCTTAGATGCCAGAGGGTTTGTTGTAAATCCCATTGCTTCCCCGGATGTGCATGAGAAGAATCGCCACTTCCTGTGGCGTTTCTGGACAAAATTGCCCAAGACAGGACATGTTGCTATCTTTGACCGTACATGGTATGGCAGGGTCATGGTGGAGAGGCTGGAAGGATTTTGCAGCGACAACGACTGGCAGAGAGCCTATAATGAAATTAACGAATTCGAGAAGAATCTCACAGACTGGGGTGCTGTAGTCGTAAAATTCTGGATTCACATTGACAAGGATACACAGCTGGAGCGTTTTAATGAACGGGAAGCGACACCGGAGAAACGCTGGAAGATTACAGACGAAGACTGGCGCAATCGTGAGAAATGGGATCAGTATGAGGTGGCGGTGGACGAGATGATCGCCAAGACCAGCACCCAGACGGCACCATGGCATATCATTCAGTCCAAGGATAAAATGTACGCCAGAGTACAGGCATTAAATGTAGTGATTGATGCCATTGAAGCAAAAATGAAAGATTGTAACTATTGAGTAGGTCTGCGCATTTACTGTGCTGACCGTAAGAAGATGATTCAGGATAAATAGCCAGAGTATATTGCAGCCGGAGGCGGTCACAGCCTTGCGGCTGCAATTTTGTCCATGAGGCAAAAGGCATAAAAGCGCATATAATGTAGAAAAGAGTGTCAGGAGTCCTGCATGCTTTCGAATTGTGGATATGACGAAAACGGGAAAATATATGGCGGCAAGGCCGGGGATCAGACAGGACGGGAATATGCAATGATCCCGTGGTATAACAGACCCTGGTCTTGTATGCTGCGTTATCCGAACCGGAAGGTGGGAAATTGTATTGCTGAAATCAGCCGGAAGGCGGCTGAAAATAACCGCATCGGATACGACCAGTGGGGGAGAACTACCTATTATAAACAGTTAAAAGCAAGTGGCTGGGATCCGTCCAAAATCAGCAGAAACTGTGAAGCGGACTGCAGTTCATCCACTATGGCGAATGTGGTGGCAGCGGGGAATGTGCTGAATATCCCGCTGCTAAAGGGGGCCAATCCGCATCTGACTACCAGGCAGATGCGGGAAGCCCTGCGAAAAACAGGCTTTGATGTGTATACAGACAAAAAATACAGGATAGGAGATGCATACCTTCTGCCGGGGGATATCCTGCTTTACGATGGGCATCATGTGTCGGTAAATTGTACCGTTGGTGACAAGGTTGCCATCGGTGATATGAAATATCAGCAGGTGTCCACGGGGAGCCAGGGTATGCGGGTGACCACGACGGTACTGAATGTGCGTTCTTCGCCGGATGGAACCATAGTCGGAAGCCTGAAGCAGGGCAGCCGTATCTATATTACCCATAGGAGCGGCCACGGAGCAACCACCTGGTTTGAGTGCGCGGAAGGCTGGGTATCTGGAAGATATCTGGAAGGCTGGGTACTGGAATCCGGGAAATGGTGGTATTGTAATGCGGGGTATGCGTATAAGAACAACGCATGGCAGAAAATTGATGGACTGTGGTATTATTTTGATGATTCCGGCTGGATAGTGCAAGGATGGCTTCTTTACAAAGAAAAGTATTATTATCTGACCCAGAGCGGAGCCATGGCAGCAGGCGCCTATGTGAAATCTACAGGGAAGGAACTTTATTACTGGGTTTCCGCAGGAAAGAATGGCGATGGCACCTACAAGGTGGAAGGAGATTATGAGGAGGAAGGTATCTGGGAACCAAAGTGGGATACAGCCAATCCTAATTTGCAGAAGTGGCGCGTGGTTAAGTAGAGAAAATGCCCCTTTTATGCTCATTTTCGGCAGATTTCATTGACAAAACCATACGGATATATTATATTTATAGGGCTGACGGATTTAGAATAGAATCCGTGCAGCCCTGCGGAATTGTCGGAATTGGCAGACGAGCAAGATTTAGGTTCTTGTGTCTTAGGGCGTGTGGGTTCAAGTCCCACATTCCGCATTAGGAAACATCAGGTGACCGGTGTTTCATGTAACTCTCCGTTTGCATTTCCACGAGGTATGTGGTACAATACGGTAAAACAATTTCTATTACTTCAGTCGATTCGGACAAATCATCCAACACGTACCAATAAGAGAGGGTATAAGAATATGATGAGAGAAAAATACAAGTCATTGTCTGCGAGTGCTTTACGTGAAGTGGCGAAGGCAAGAGGTTTAAAAGGCATTTCCACACTGAAAAAGGAAGAACTTATTGAGCGGATGCTGGAAGAAGATAAAAAAGCAGCACCTGAGCAGAAGCCAGAAGAAAAACAGCCTGTCAAAGAACCGGTAAAACCAATGGCAAAGGTGGAGACAGAAACAAAAGAAGAATCAAAAACAGAAGAGAAGCCTAAGACGGACATGGCCCAGCTGGACAGCGGCATCAAGGCCCACGGGATTCTGGAGGTTATGGCGGACGGATATGGATTTATCCGCAGCGAGAATTTCCTGCCGGGTGAGAATGATATCTATGTATCCCCATCCCAGATCCGCCGGTTCAATCTGAAAACAGGAGATTTCCTTACAGGAAATACCCGCATCAGGACACAGAATGAAAAGTTCGGCGCATTATTATATGTAAGTTCCATTAACGGATTATCTCCGGAAGAGAGCAGTAGACGCAGTAATTTTGAGGATATGACGCCTATCTTCCCCAATGAGCGCATTCGTCTGGAACGCGCCGGAGGAACCACAGCCATGCGTATCGTGGATCTGATCAGTCCTATCGGAAGAGGGCAGCGTGGTATGATCGTATCACCACCAAAAGCTGGAAAAACAACGCTTTTGAAGGATGTAGCCAAATCCATGCTGAGCAGGGACCCGAATATGCACCTTATGATCCTGCTCATAGATGAACGTCCTGAGGAAGTGACGGACATGAGAGAATCCATCCATGGACCAAATGTGGAAGTGATCTATTCTACTTTTGATGAACTGCCGGAGCATCACAAACGTGTATCCGAGATGGTCATCGAGCGTGCGAAGCGTCTGGTAGAGCATAAAAAAGATGTAGTCATTCTTCTGGACAGTATCACCAGACTGGCTCGTGCCTACAACCTGACCGTTCCGCCCAGTGGACGTACCCTTTCCGGTGGTCTTGACCCGGCGGCACTGCATATGCCAAAGCGTTTCTTCGGTGCAGCCAGAAACATGCGTGAGGGAGGCAGTCTGACCATTCTTGCCACAGCCCTGGTAGATACGGGAAGCAAGATGGACGATGTAGTATATGAGGAATTCAAGGGAACCGGTAATATGGAACTGATTCTGGACCGCAAGCTGCAGGAGCGGAGAGTGTTCCCGGCTATCGATATCCAGAGGTCCGGCACCAGAAGAGAAGACCTGCTGCTGACCAAGGAAGAGCAGGAAGCGGTATATATCATGCGCAAGGCGTTGAACGGCATGAAGGCGGACGACGCTACCGAGAACATCCTGAACATGTATGCAAGGAGCAAAACCAACACAGAATTGGTACAAATGGTGAAAAAACAGAAATTCTTATAGAAAAAACTTGCATTGTGCCGTTGCATATGATACAATTACAAAGCTGTTTAAAAAACAAGTAAAGAAGTTATTATTAAACATAGAGAGGTGAAAATCATGAAAGAAGGAATCCATCCAGAATACCATCAGGCTACAGTAACATGTAACTGTGGAAATACTTTTGTAACCGGATCTACGAAGAAAGAAATTCACGTAGAAATGTGTTCCAATTGCCATCCATTCTACACTGGTCAGCAGAAAGCTGCACAGGCTCGTGGACGTATTGACAAGTTCAATAAGAAATACGGCGTACAATAGTATAGGAAAACAAAGTGTAGGGGACGGGTATGTCACCCTGAATCAAGTGGAGTGTCCTTCGCTTTTCAGGGTGGGGTATGCGTCCCTACTTTTATGTGGAAAGAAGGTAGTTTATGGCACAGCGTTCATCAAACATAGGCGGACAGGCAGTTATGGAAGGCATTATGATGCGCCACAAGGACGTGTACTCCATAGCCGTGCGCAAGCCGGATAAGGAAATCGAAGTTAAAGTAGAAGATTACAAAAGCGTGATTCCCATTAAAGGAATCAATAAGATACCGATTCTGCGAGGCGTATTTAATTTTATTGATTCGCTGGTGGTGGGCACCAAATGCCTCATGTATTCGGCACGTTTCTACGAGGACGAGGAAGATACAAAGAAAGAGGAGAAAGTGCTGACTGCGGAAGAGCAGGAGAAGGCGGACGCTAAGGAAGAAAAGCAGTATAAGATCCTTATGGGTGTCACGGTGACTTTTTCTATTGTGATATCGGTGGCTCTTTTTATGCTGCTTCCCTATTTTGTGGCAAATCTGCTGCGCCATGTGACCACGGCCAACTGGATCATTACCATAGCGGAAGCGGTGATTCGTATTGCCCTGTTCCTGACGTATATGGTGCTCATATCCAAGATGGAAGATATTCAGCGGGTATTCATGTATCATGGAGCAGAGCACAAATGTATCAACTGTATCGAACACGGTATGGAATTAAAGGTGGAAAATGTCATGAAGAGTTCCAGACAGCATTCCCGCTGCGGGACCAGTTTTTTGTTTATCGTTATGATTGTCAGTATTATTTTCTTCTTTTTCATACATACCAGTTCGCCTGTACTGCGTGTGGTGCTCAGGGTGCTTCTGGTGCCGGTGATCGCTGGCGTCTCTTATGAATTTATCCGTCTGGCGGGACGCAGCGACAATGTGTGTGTGCGCTGGCTCAGCAAGCCGGGTCTTGCCCTGCAGAAACTTACCACACAGGAGCCTACAGAGGATATGTGTGAGGTGGCTATTGCTGCCGTTGAGGCTGTTTTTGACTGGAGAGAATATCTGCGGGAGAATGGGTTTGAGGTAACGTCATGACGTACCGGCAGTTATTGGCCAGAGGTAAAGCCTGTCTGGAACAGGCGGGCATAACCGATGCTGCCGTGGACAGCTGGGAACTGCTGGAGCATGTCAGCGGTCTGGACCGAAATGCATATTATATGCATATGGAAGATGGGGTGGCGGAGGACCAATGCAGCGCATATGATAGATGCATAGAGAAACGCGCATCCCATATCCCCCTACAGCAGCTGACCGGGAAAGCCTATTTTATGGGGCTTACCTTTTCAGTAAATGAACATGTGCTGATACCGCGTTTCGATACAGAGAATCTGGTGGAGCAGGTCATACGTGTAACGAAGCCGGGCATGCATATCCTGGATATGTGTACCGGGTCGGGCTGCATCCTGCTTTCCGTGCTGCATGAATGCCCGGAAACTACAGGGACCGGCGTGGATATTTCGAAGGAAGCACTGCAGATTGCCCAAAGAAATGCAGAAAATCTGGGCATTTCTGCTGAGTTTGTAAAAAGTGATTTATTTCACAACATTACAGAAGAATATGATATAATTATTTCGAATCCACCGTACATTCCCACAGCAATTATCCATGGGCTGGACGAGGAAGTGAAGGATCATGAGCCGATGCTTGCCTTAGACGGCAGGGAGGACGGGCTGCATTTTTATAGAAGGATTATCAAAGAGGGCTGGGAGCATCTGCATCATGGCGGCTGGCTCTGTTTTGAAATAGGATATGACCAGGGTCAGGCTGTGAGTAGTCTTATGGAAGAGGCCGGATATATCAACATACAGGTGAAAAAAGATTTGGCGGGCCTGGACCGCATTGTAATAGGAGGAAAACCATGTTTGACAGATTAGAAGACATTGTCATTCGCTTGCAGGAGATTCTGAATGAATTAAATGAACCCGGCGTAGCGAATGATTCTGGCAGATTTCAGAAATTAATGAAAGAACAGAGTGATCTGCAGCCTATCGCAGACGCTTATAATGAATACAAGGCATGCCAGCAGACCGTGGAAGACAGTTTATCCATGATGGAGGGTGAGAGTGATCCGGAGATGAAGGAGATGCTCAAGGAAGAACTCTCTGAGTCAAAGAAACGTATTGAAGAGTTAGAGCAGGAATTAAAAATTCTGTTGCTGCCAAAGGACCCGAATGATGAAAAGAACGTTATCGTGGAGATCCGAGGCGGTGCAGGCGGGGATGAGGCGGCGCTCTTTGCGGCTGAAATTTACCGTATGTTCGTAAAATATGCGGAGTCTAAGGGCTGGAAGACGGAGATGCTCAGCCTCAATGAGAATGGCATCGGCGGTTTCAAGGAAGTTACCTTTATGATCAATGGCTACGGTGCTTATTCCAGACTCAAATACGAAAGCGGCGTACACCGTGTACAGCGTGTGCCGGAGACTGAGAGCGGCGGACGTATCCATACCTCTACCATCACCGTGGCGATCATGCCGGAAGCGGAAGAGGTGGATTTTGAATTAAACATGAATGACTGTAAGTTCGATGTGTTCCGTGCATCCGGAAATGGTGGACAGTGTGTCAATACCACGGACTCTGCGGTACGTCTGACTCATATACCTACTGGTATCGTGATCTCCTGCCAGGATGAAAAATCCCAGCTGAAGAATAAAGATAAAGCATTGAAGGTACTGCGTTCCAGATTATACGATATGGAACTGCAGAAACGCCATGACGCAGAGGCAGAAGCACGAAAGAGCCAGGTAGGAACAGGGGACCGGTCTGAGAAGATCCGTACCTACAATTTCCCACAGGGACGCGTGACAGATCACCGGATCAAACTGACCCTGCACAGACTGGATAATATCTTAAACGGTGATCTGGACGAGATCATAGATAGCCTGATCGCTGCTGACCAGGCGGCAAAACTCAGTAATTTACAGGACGATTAAAAGGAGGAGCAACAATGAAAAAAACCACATTAATCATTATGGCGGCTGGAATCGGAAGTCGTTTTGGCCAGGGCATCAAACAGCTGACACCGGTAGGGCCGGGCGGAGAGATCATTATGGATTATTCTATCCATGATGCACTGGAAGCGGGCTTTAACAAGATCGTGTTTATCATCCGAAAAGATCTGGAAAAAGATTTTAAGGAGATTATCGGCAACCGTATCGAAAAGATTACGGAAGTTGCCTATGCATTTCAGGAATTGTCAAATCTTCCGGAAGGCTTTGAAGTGCCGGAAGGCCGTACAAAGCCATGGGGAACAGGACAGGCCGTATTATCCTGCAAAGGTATCGTAAACGAACCTTTCGCTGTGATCAACGCAGATGATTATTATGGAAAAGAGGGCTTTGTTGCGATCCACAAATATCTGACCGACGGTCACGCAGTGACACAGGGCAAGATGGATATCTGCATGGCAGGCTTTATCCTTGGGAACACGCTGAGTGATAACGGCGCAGTGACCAGAGGCATCTGCCAGGTAGACGACCAGGGCAATCTGGTGGGCGTAGATGAGACTTCCAATATTGTGAAGACCGCAGACGGCGCAGGTATCGAGGAGGACGGCCAGGTCCGTCCGGTAGATGCGGGCAGCCATGTTTCCATGAA
Source organism: Lachnospiraceae bacterium (assembly GCA_028692975.1). Lineage (GTDB taxonomy): Bacteria > Bacillota > Clostridia > Lachnospirales > Lachnospiraceae > JALENY01. The sequence goes on along the minus strand of JAQUWF010000027.1, from coordinate 8,477 downwards.
TATGTGGGGCATGCAGCCGGAATTTATGGATGTTCTGGACGGTGGATTCAAAGATTTCCTGAGCAATGTAAAACCGGGTGATATCAAGGCTGAATATTTACTTCCTATGGTAGTTGACCAGTTGATCAAGGCTGACAAAGCCAGTGTGGCTGTATTGGAAAGCCGCGACAAATGGTTCGGCGTAACGTACCATGAAGATCGCCAGACCGTGGTGGATGCATTCCAGAAATTGGTAGACGACGGAGTATATAAGGCAAAATTATTTGATTAAAAGGAGACTGGACAATGGGAAAATATTTTGGAACAGATGGGTTTCGTGGAGAAGCAAATGTAGATCTGACCGTGGAGCATGCTTATAAAGTAGGACGTTTCCTGGGCTGGTATTTCGGCAAAGAACATAAGGCACAAATTGTTATCGGCAAAGACACCAGAAGAAGCAGTTATATGTACGAGGACGCGCTTTCCGCAGGATTGACCGCTTCCGGCGCAGATGCATATTTGTTGCACGTTACCACCACACCGAGTGTTTCTTACGTGGTGCGTACCGAGGATTTTGACTGTGGTATCATGATTTCAGCCAGCCACAATCCATTTTACGACAATGGTATCAAGATTATCAACGGTGTTGGTCAGAAGATGGAAGCCGAAGTAGAAAATCAGATCGAATCTTATATCGACGGTGAAGGCCCGGATATCCCATTTGCAACAAGAGAGAATATTGGCCGCACCGTAGACTTCGCAGCGGGACGTAACCGTTACATCGGCCATCTGATCAGCATTCCCACACGTTCGTTCAAGAATATGCGGGTAGGTCTGGACTGCGCCAACGGTAGTGCTTCTTCTGTAGCCAAGAGCGTATTCGACGCTCTGGGTGCAAAAACTTACGTAATCAATAATGAACCGGACGGAACCAACATCAATACCAACTGTGGTTCTACCCATATTGATGTGCTGCAATCTTATGTAAAAGAGAAAAATCTGGACATCGGATTTGCTTACGATGGTGATACGGACCGTTGTATCGCCGTAGATGAAAACGGTGAGGTCGTGGACGGGGATCTGATCCTCTATGTCTGCGGTAAATATTTAAAAGAGCAGGGCAGACTGGATAATGACACCATCGTTACCACGATTATGTCAAACCTTGGCCTGTACAAGGCATGTGACAAGGCAGGCATCCGTTACGAGAAGACTGCCGTGGGTGATAAATATGTTTGCGAGAACATGATGACCAACGGTTATAAACTAGGCGGAGAGCAGTCCGGCCATATTATTTTCAGCAAATACGCTACCACCGGTGACGGTATCCTGACCTCCCTTATGGTGATGGAGACCGTTCTGGACAAGAAGCAGACGCTGGGCACCCTGACATCAGAAGTGCGCATTTATCCACAGCTGCTGAAAAATGTACGTGTCAGCAACAAAAAAGAAGCAAGAGAGAATCCTAAGGTTGTGGAGGCTGTAAATGCAGTGACAGAATCCCTTGGGGATGATGGCCGTATCCTGGTCCGTGAGAGCGGAACAGAGCCAGTGATCCGTGTCATGGTAGAGGCATCTACCGATGAACTGTGCAGGAAACATGTGGATGATGTGATCGCGGTCATGGCATCTGAAGGATTGATCGTAGAATAAAGAGGAAAACAGATTGAAAAAAACAGGACTTTTCCTGCTCCTCGGCTGTATGCTGGCACTGTCCGGCTGCGGCAATGAGGAAGCAAAGACAAACTATCAAAGTGGAATAGAAGCCCTGGAAGCGGCGGAGTATGACAACGCCATAACAGATTTTGATGCAGTGATAGCCTCCGGAGATAAGTTGTCCGAAGGCTATCGCGGTCTTGGAATCGCCCATATATACCAGGGAGATTACCCGGATGCGGCAGTGGCCTTTGAGCGCAGCCTGAACGAACTGACGGAGGACGATCCAGTCTTCAAAAAGGATGTGCAGATGTATCTGGCATTTTGCCGGAGCCGTCAGGGTGAGACCGACAAGGCTATCGCACTGTACAGTGAGGTACTAAAGACAGAGGAAGATCCGGAATGCTATTTCCTGCGGGGAAAGGCATATCTGGGGCAGAGTAATTTCGATGGTGCCAAGGCAGACTTTGATAAGGCTGCGAAGCTCAGCGATGATTACAATCTCTTTATCAATATCTGTCAGGCCTATGAGACCCTTCGGATGAATGCGGATGGAGCCGCTTATCTGGAGAAAGCATTGGAACTGGCTTCCGAGGACGAGAATAATTATTACAACCGGGGGTTAATCTATTATTATCTGCAGGATTACACCAAGGCGAAAGAACAGCTGATCGCTGCCCTCAATGAGGGGAATGATGGGAATGCAATCCTTCTGCTGGGGCGGGTATATCTGGATATGGAGGACGTGGCCAACGCCCGTGCCATGTACCAGGAACATGTGAAGGACGAGAGTACGGCACCTCAGGCATATAATGGGCTGGCTTTGTGTGATATTGCAGAGGGCAATTACGACAGCGCCCTGCAAAATATCCAGAAAGGCCTGGAATATGGCAATCCCAATGCCCAGCAGAGTCTGCTTTACAATGAGATAGTTGTTTATGAATACCAGTATGACTGGACGAATGCGAAATCAGTTGCGGCACAGTATGTAGTACAGTATCCGACTGATGAGGCGGGAAGCAGGGAAAACGAATTCCTTATGACCCGTTAATGGAGGCATGATGGCTGAATTAATTGAATTTGAAGAAATACAGGAGCGTGTTATCCTGATCGGTATCCAGACGGCCCAGAGCGACGATACGGCAGAGTCGCTGGACGAACTGGAAGAACTGGCGCAGACGGCAGGTGCTGTCTGTGTGGCCAAAATCATCCAGAACCGGGAATCCATGCATCCGGGCACTTATATGGGCAAGGGGAAAATCGAGGAAGTAAGGGAACTGCTGTATGACCTGGATGCCACAGGCGTGATCTGCGACGACGAATTATCCCCCGCCCAGTTCAATAATCTGCAGCGTGAGTTAGACTGTAAGGTCATGGACCGTACGCTGCTGATTCTGGACATTTTCGCGGGACGTGCCACCAGCAGTGAAGGAAAGATCCAGGTAGAACTGGCACAGCTGCGTTACCGTGCGGCAAGACTGGCAGGTCTTGGCACCTCCCTTTCCAGACTGGGTGGAGGTATTGGTACCAGAGGCCCCGGTGAGAAGAAACTGGAGATGGACCGAAGACTGATTAAACTGCGTATTTCCCAACTGAAGGCGGAATTAAACGAGGTGAAAAAACACCGGGAACTGATCCGCACCCAGCGAAAGAGCGGACGGCTGAAAGTGGCGGCTATCGTTGGATACACCAACGCGGGCAAGTCCACGCTGCTCAATACCCTGACCGGCGCAGGCGTGCTGGAAGAAGACAAATTATTTGCCACACTGGATCCGACTACCAGGATTTTGGATCTTCCTGGCCAGCAGCAGATATTGCTCACGGATACAGTAGGCTTTATACGTAAACTTCCCCACCATCTCATCGAAGCATTCAAAAGTACGCTGGAGGAAGCAAAATATGCGGATATACTAATCCATGTGGTCAATGCGGCCAGCCCCCAGATGGAGGAGCAGATCCATATCGTCTACGAGACTCTGCGGGAACTGGGCGTGGAGAATAAGACTGTGGTAACGCTTTTTAACAAGCAGGATCAGGTATTGGACAAGGGAAGTCTGCGGGACTTTAAAGCGGACTATGTACTGGGAACTTCTGCAAAATACGGAGAAGGGCTGGAAGAATTAAAAGAAATTCTGGAAAAAATCATCCTGGAAGGCCAGATTCGCATTGAGCGCGTCTTCCCTTATGATAAGGCCGGTCTGATCCAGCTGATCCGCCAGTATGGGCAGTTACAGAAGGAAGAGTACACAGACGGCGGGATTCTGGTGGAAGCACTGGTTCCCATGGAAATCTATCACAAGGTGACATAATACTTTATATGGTATATTTTCACAAAAATAAACACAAGATATGGTATCTTTTATTGTTGACGGAAAACAAAGTGTCTGATACAATGTATCTTGTACGAACTTGAACAAGGTCGCAAGACCTTGTTTTTTATTCGGAAATAGATGCGAAACAGAGGGTTAGGAGGAATATCATGTTTACGGTTGTAAAAAGAGATGGAGCAAAAGTGGATTTTGAAATGCCCAAAATCACGGATGCTATAGGAAAGGCGTTTGAAGCAAATCAAAAGCAGTTTAGTCAGGATATGTTGGATGTTCTTGGTCTGCGGGTAACTGCAGATTTTCAGAAAAAAATAAAAGACAATCACATCAGCGTTGAGGATATTCAGGACAGCGTGGAGAATGTACTGATCCAGACCGGTTATTCGGATGTGGCAAAGGCATATATTCTTTATCGGAAACAGCGTGAAAAAGTACGTAACATGAACTCCACGATTATCGATTATAAAGATACGGTGAACAGTTATGTAAAAGTGGAAGACTGGCGTGTAAAAGAAAATTCTACCGTGACCTATTCTGTAGGCGGTCTGATCTTAAGCAACTCCGGCGCGGTTACAGCCAATTACTGGTTGTCTGAGATCTACGATGACGAGATCGCCCAGGCACATCGCAATGCAGACATTCATATTCATGATCTGTCTATGCTCACCGGATATTGTGCAGGCTGGTCCTTAAAGCAGCTGATTCAGGAAGGTCTTGGCGGTATTAATGGCAAGATTACTTCAGCACCGGCGAAGCATCTGAGTGTCCTGTGCAATCAGATGGTCAACTTCCTTGGTATTATGCAGAATGAGTGGGCGGGCGCGCAGGCGTTTTCTTCCTTTGATACGTACCTGGCTCCCTTTGTAAAAGTGGACAGCTTAAGCTATCCGGAAGTAAAGAAATGCATCGAATCCTTTATCTATGGCGTGAATACACCAAGCAGATGGGGCACGCAGGCACCGTTTTCCAATATTACCCTGGACTGGACAGTTCCGGGAGACCTGGCAGAGCTGCCTGCTATCGTGGGCGGAGCAGAAATGGATTTCCGTTACAAGGACTGCAAGGAAGAGATGGATATGGTCAACCGTGCATTTATTGAGACCATGATCGAGGGCGATGCCAACGGACGCGGATTCCAGTATCCGATCCCCACATATTCTATTACAAAGGATTTTGACTGGTCCGATACACCGAACAACAGATTGTTATTCGAAATGACATCCAAATATGGAACACCATATTTCTCTAATTATATCAATAGCGATATGGAGCCAAGCGACGTGCGAAGCATGTGCTGCCGTCTGCGTCTTGACCTGCGCGAACTGCGCAAGAAGACGGGTGGTTTCTTCGGTTCCGGAGAGAGCACAGGATCCGTTGGCGTTGTGACCATCAATATGCCGCGCATTGCTTATCAGGCAGAAAGCGAGGCGGATTTCTACAAACGTCTGGATCGCATGATGGATATTTCCGCACGTTCTCTTCATGTGAAGAGAGGTGTTATCACCAAACTGCTGAATTCTGGTCTGTATCCGTACACGAAACGGTATTTGGGCAGCTTCGACAATCATTTCTCTACCATCGGCCTGATCGGTATGAATGAAGTGGGTCTGAATGCAAAATGGCTGGGCGGAGATATGACAGATGAAAAGACTCAGAAATTTTCAAAAGATGTTTTGAACTATATGCGTGAAAAACTGGTTATGTATCAGGAAGAATACGGCTCACTGTATAATCTTGAGGCAACACCGGCAGAGTCCACCACCTACCGTCTGGCAAAACATGACCGGGCACAGTGGCCGGATATCAAGACTGCAGGTGCACACGGAGATACACCGTACTATACCAACAGTTCACATCTGCCGGTTGATTTCACCGAGGATATTTTTGAGGCACTGGATATTCAGGATGATCTGCAGACGCTGTATACCTCAGGTACCGTATTCCATGCGTTCCTGGGTGAGAAATTGCCGGATTGGCAGTCAGCGGCTACACTGGTCCGTAAGATTGCGGAAAATTATAGACTGCCTTACTATACGCTGTCACCGACTTATTCAGTATGTAAGGATCACGGCTATATTGCAGGGGAACATTTCACCTGCCCGACCTGCGGAGGCAATGCGGAAGTATACAGCCGTATCACCGGTTACTATCGCCCGGTACAGAACTGGAATGATGGTAAGACACAGGAATACAAGAACAGAACCTTATATGATGTGGCAGCTTCCAAACTCCATAAGAGCAGCGCGGTAGTGAAGATTACTGCGGACGACGTGGAGATGTCGGAGGAAGACGCAGTGAAATATCTGTTTACCACCAGCACCTGCCCCAACTGTAAGATTGCCAGAAAAATGCTGGAGGGCGAAAATTACGAAGTGATCGACGCAGAAGAAAATCCAGATCTGGTAGCTAAATACGGCGTTCGCCAGGCCCCGACTCTGGTAGTCGTACAGGGCGAGGATGCGAAGAAATATGTGAATGCATCCAATATACAGAAGTATGTGGATGAGAGATAAGGTTTGATAAAAATCTACAGGAGCAAAGGGGCTCCTGTAGATTTTTTATAAGGGGATTATGAATATGAAAGAGAAGACAAAATTACGTTGGAAATATTGGGCAGTGCTTTTTAATCCGGTATTTGTACTGTTGTATGTGTTAGGGTGCCGCTATCTGTATCTGCTGTGTCAATACGGTGGGGTACGCCGGAGATTGCCGGTGATTGTTTGCTGCGGTGCGCTGGGGTTTTTGTGGCTGCTGGGATGGACGCTGTTTTACCTGATCAGAAAGCATTTGCAGAAAGTAAAAGTGCCTGGACAGCCTCGCATCTATATTGTTTTATTTTGTATAGAGATTGCGGCAATCATTTTTTCTACAGGATATTATGGCATCAAGATCTTCCACAGTGCCAGGGATTATAATGGAAAATTGGCGTGGAAAATAGAGGAGATACAGCAAAGCCGAAAGGTTCTCCTGGAACATGACAATATCTACACGGATGGTGTGGAGGGGATTTTTACGGATTTGGGTGCGGTGGTGGAACTGCCGGAGGAAATGTATCTGGCCAATGAGTTTTCGGTGGAATTTGACGAGGATGGCACCATAACAGGCATTTACAGCTTCTTTTACGGGAAGACGGCAGATGGAGCAGGATATACTTATCTGCTGGATTATAATACGGGTACGGATGAATACATGACAGTCTGGCTGGATGGATATTCAGATATGGATTATAAAGAACTTTCCCGTCTGAATCCTATGTTTCAGGTATATGGAAATGTCAGTATCAGGCAGCAGGTTCAGCAATGGCAGGATCTGTATCAGGCGGAGCATTTTGAACTCTCTTATCAAGAGGGCGTTCTGTCTCTGGAGGTGCCGGATCAGGCGGAGATCGTGCCTATGAAGTATGCGGCAGATCTGGACTCTGAGCAATTAGAGAAAGATGCCGAGCAGGAGAGAGTGCAACAGGCGGAAGCAGAAAGACAAGCAATCCTGAATCATGAGATTGGTGTGTGTATCATGGACCAGGAAGAAGGATCATTAACTTATTATCTGGATCAACAAAAGGGCTGGAGACTCATTGTCACGGATGCGGCAGCCGGAAGCAGATTTTATGAATTGGAAAGCACCGAAGACGGAGGCACTACATGGGGCGGCAGGAATGCGAACCCATTTCTGGGGCAGATCGGCGTGGCAGAGGATATGGTATTCTTTGATGAAAATAACGGATTTCTTAAAATGGGAACGGCAACGACTGAATGGTCTCTGCTCTATATGACGGCCGACGGAGGCCAGACATTTACCCAGGTGGTTTTACCTATGGACAGTGTGACAGACGCTGGCGATATCAGTGCTTATGACTATATGGATACACCATATATGGATGGAGAAAACTGGGTGATAGCGGTAAAAACAGAGCAGGCAGGAGAAGAAAGCCTTCTGTTTCGGTCTGCGGACCACGGAGCAAACTGGGAATATGCAGGAACGATTCGGTGACAGCAAGCAAATTAAGCATTGGGAGACTGGTGCTTTTTTTGTGTGTTAGAATGAATAGAACACTTGTTTGCGAACAATGTGTGGGGTATAATTTAGGATAATAAAATAAAATGCAATAAGGAGGCTAAGCGTTATGTATCCAGTTATTGATTGTATCGCAACAGGAAAAAGATTAAGATTAATTATGAAAATAAGAGGAGTGTCTATCAAGCAACTTCAACAGTATTTGGGGTTGGCATGTGTCCAAAGTATATATCATTGGTTGGATGGAACGAATATGCCTTCTATTGATCATTTGTATGCAATGAGTTGTTTATTACGCGTGCCGTTAGATAATATTGTTTGTGGAAATAAAAAATCTCACAGAAGGGAAAGAGATTTTGAAGTTGGTTTTCGGCTTTGGAGTTATTACTATTTGCTGCAAAAGGCTTCTTAAACTTATTTTACGAATGCTTTATAGAACTCAGTGAGTTTATACTACAAGTTCAATGACAAATTCATCTTCATAACTTATTATGATAGAAA
>JAQUWF010000026.1 GCA_028692975.1 Lachnospiraceae bacterium | reverse complement strand
AATCAGATGGAAGTGGTGGATAACCTTTCTAAAAACCTAAAACTGGTGCTAAAACAGAAAAATTATTTTCTCTGTTTTGCACAAATATAGTACTTGTTAGATATTAGGGTACTGAACAGTTACATTTCTTTTTTTATGAAACGACCACAATATTTTAGTTTTCTATTTCATCTAGGGAATATTCAGATAGATTTGGATATTAACGAAAATAAAAAAAGTGATTATAGACCTTTTACTATATACAAAGAGCAAATTCTAAAATTGCTTGCCAACTCTGATATGCCGCAAAGTAAAAAAGAAGATTTAGTCATTGCTTTATTTGCATATGTACATGGTCTTACTGCACTTACAACAATGAAGAATGTCTATCATAGTCATAAATGGGAAGATAAACTGGATGATTTAATCAAAATTTTCAGTTGTGAATTTTAGGAGGACTTATGGTTGGAGTATATTTAAGTGGCACAGGTAACACAAAGTATTGTGTCGAAAAACTGATTTCATTCATTGATAAGTCCGCAGAGGTAATTGCAATCGAAAGTCCTAATATTCTTAAAGCGATTGAGCAAAATGAAATGATATTTATAGGGTATCCTACACAGTTTTCTAATGCTCCATATATGGTGCGTGATTTTATCAAAAAGAACGCTGGTATTTGGAAACATAAAAAGGTATTGTGCATTGCAACTATGGGAGCTTTTAGCGGTGATGGTGCGGGATGTACAGCGAGATTACTAAAAAAGTATGGAGTAACTATTTTAGGCGGAGTACATATTCGTATGCCCGATGCCGTTTGTGATAGTAGGTTGTTGAAAAAGACATTAGAAGAAAATCGTAGTATTATTGCACGAGCAGATGAGAAAATTGAGAATATTGCTTCGCATATAGCAAAAGGTGTTTATCCCAAAGAAGGCACTACACTGATTGCACATCTGGTTGGATTATTTGGTCAAAGACTGTGGTTTTATCAAAAGACAAGGAATTACTCAGATAAATTGAAAATCAATAATAATTGTGTTGGATGTGGTAAATGTGTTTCAGTATGCCCAATGAATAATTTTTTTATAAAAGATAATAAAGCAATGTCAAACGACCGTTGTACTATGTGTTATAGGTGTATTAGTTTATGTCCCCAAAGAGCAATTACCCTTTTGGGAAACGAGGTTATTGAACAATGCAGAATAGAAAAGTATTTATAGATTGGGTGCGCTGTCCTGTTTGTGGGAATAAAACCCGTGACAGAATTAGAGAAGATACAGTATTAAAGAACTATCCTCTCTACTGTCCAAAGTGTAAACAGGAAACACTAATTAACGTTCAACGATTTAAGGTGTCAGTAAACAGAAAGCCAGATGCTAAAACGCAGAGCCAATGAATTTGTGAACAATCACAGGTCATTGGCCCTGTTTTTTTACTAAGCCTTTCGATTGTCGGATCTGAGTGCTTTCCTTATATTTTCCTTAATGAAACTTTGCAGAAATATGCGGTGCGGGGCATAGACAAGAAAAGTAAGTCAGTATGCCCCATATGCAGGAATTTCAGGGGGATAATGCAGCTGATAGGGCATAGACAAGGAAATTTATGTGTGCTGCCCCGCTATTTTGAATTAGCGGGGCATAGGAAGAAGAAAAAATTGTGATTGCCCTTTTGGAAGATAAAAAGCGGAAAAAAGGGAGTGAAACGGGAACTGCGGGGCACTACATTATAGAAAAAATGTATATGCCCCGCAGGAGAAATATATGTTTCAGATACATGAAATAGATTGTGTTCTATAGATTTTTTGTTTTCAACGCCCTTGTAGCATTTAAAACTGCGATGACCATGACGCCTACGTCGGCGAAGATGGCTACCCACATGTTCGCGATACCGAGAGCACCAAGCACCAGGCAGACCAGCTTGACGGCCAGGGCGAAAACGATGTTCTGGTATACGATGCGCAGTGTCTTGCGGGATATCTTCATAGCCAGGGCAATCTTTGCGGGATCGTCGTCCATAAGGACAATATCGGCAGCCTCGATGGCGGCGTCAGAGCCCATAGCACCCATAGCGATACCGATATCGGCGCGGGAGAGCACTGGGGCATCATTGATGCCATCACCCACGAAAGCAAGTTTTTCCTTAGCATCTTTCTGGTCCAGCAATTCTTCAATCTTTGCAACCTTATCCCCCGGCAGCAGCTCGCTGTGTACTTCGTCCAGCCCCAATTTTGCAGCAACGATATCCGCCACTTTTCTGGAATCGCCAGTAAGCATGATAGTCTTTTTTACACCGGCAGATTTCAGCCCGCGGATGGCTTCAGCAGCACTTTCTTTTATCACGTCAGAAACCAGAATATAACCGCGGTAGTTCTTATCAACAGCCAGATGGATGACCGTTCCGGCTGCTTCCGGGTCCACAGCATGGATGCCCAGCTGTGTCATTAATTTCAGATTACCGGCATGCACGTCATGACCGTCCACTGTGGCACTCACGCCATGCCCGCTGATTTCTTCCACATTAACGACTTTTGTATTGTCTATTTCTTTTCCGTAAGCATCCTTCAAGCTCTTGCTGATAGGATGGGTAGAATAACTTTCCACGTAAGCCGCGTACTGCAGCAGTTCGTCCGCACTGATACCGGTTGGACGGATCTCAGTTACCTGGAATACTCCTTTGGTCAGGGTACCGGTCTTATCGAATACCACATATTTTGACTGGGACAGGATCTCCAGATAGGTGGAGCCCTTCACCAGAATACCGCGGGCAGAGGCACCGCCGATACCGCCGAAGAAACTGAGTGGTATGGAGATAACCAGAGCGCAGGGGCAGCTGATAACAAGGAAGGTCAGCGCACGGGAAATCCATTGGCCCCAGTTTCCGCCAGAGCCCATGATCATATTGGCAATCGGCGGCAGGAGCGCCAGTGCCAGCGCTGCATAACAGACAAAAGGCGTGTAGTATCTGGCGAATTTGGTGATAAAGTTCTCGGAGCGTGATTTCTTCATGCTGGAGTTTTCCACCAGATCGAGGATCTTCGATACGGTGGATTCTTCAAATATCTTTGTGGTACGCACTTTGATCATACCGGACAGGTTGACGCATCCGCTAATGATCTCATCCCCGGTCTGTATATCCCGCGGGACGCTCTCGCCTGTGAGGGCGCTGGTATTCAAGGTAGAAGTTCCTTCATATACGACACCGTCCAGCGGCACCTTTTCGCCCGGCTGCACCACAATAATACTGCCAAGTTCCACATCGTCAGGATCTACCTGCTCTAATCTGCCGTCCACTTCAATATTGGCATAATCCGGTCGGATATCCATGAGTGCGGTAATGTTCTTCCGGCTCTTGCCCACGGCGTAGCTCTGGAAGAGTTCACCGATCTGATAGAAGAGCATTACTGCGGCACCCTCCTGGTATTCGCCCAGACACATGGCACCTACAGTAGCCACGGCCATGAGGAAATTCTCGTCAAAGACTTCCCCGTGGATGATGCCAAGGATCGCCTTGCGCAGGATATCGTAGCCGATGATCAGATACGGGATCAGATAGAGCACCAGCTTCACCCAGCCCTCCACCGGCGCGAAGGCCAGCCCGATCAGCAAGGTCAGGGCTATGATAATACGGTATAACACTTTTTTCTGTTTTTTTGTCATGTCTATGTCTCCAATCTATGTGGGTCACAAAACTGCCTTAGGGCAGTTGAAATTACAGGAAAACTTCGCAGTCTGATTCTACTTTTTTGCAGGCTTTTACTACAGTTGCCATAACAGCGTCCACATCAGCGCCTTCTGCGAATTCCACTTTCATTTTCTGGGTCATGAAGCTGATGGTCGCGTTGTCCACACCGTCCACTTTGTTTGTTGCGTCCTCCATTTTTGCCGCACATGCTGCGCAGTCTACTTCGATTTTGTATGTTTTTTTCATGATAAACCTCTTTCTGCCATGGCTTATGGCTTCTGTTTTATTTTAGTTGTAATGATTCATTCCTCCACATGCTCCATGCCCATGTTAATAATGTTGCGTACATGTTCATCATCAAGCGCATAGAAGATGGCCTTGCCTTCCCTGCGGAAGCGGACCAGCTTGGAGTCCTTTAGGATCCGCAGCTGGTGGCTGACGGAAGACTGGCTCAGATTCAAGATCTGGGCGATGTCACCCACGCACAGTTCGCTGGCGGAGAGTGCATATAATATTTTGATGCGGGTAGAGTCCCCGAATACCTTAAACAATTCAGCCAGGTCGTATAAAACTTCATCATCCGGCTGTTCCTCCAGAACTTTCTGGACGATCTCTTCGTGAGCCGCCAGAAGATCATTTCCCTTGTCTGCCATGCAATACCTCCTTTCCTGTAAGTTTTATCAACATATGTTCATTTGTTCATATGAACATAATACACCGATGAATAACGGATGTCAATATAGAACTTCAATTATTTTCAACACTATTCCCAAACACCGGTATCGCCACCGGAAAGCGGGGAATAACGCCCGGAATCCTACAAAATCATTGCATTTTGCAGCCCGAAGGAATAAAATAAAATTAGAAGAATTTTATAAAGCGAACCCTCTGCTCAGAGGGTTCAAAACTATTATGTGGACAAATAGGGAAAAGACAGATAGAATGGACGATATAAAAGGAAACAAAGGAGAGTAGAATGAGTGCGGAAGAACGCAGAAATCGAATCATAGGGATTCTGGGAGAAAGTAAGATCCCGGTTTCAGGAGCGGAATTGTCGCAGCAGTTGTCTGTGAGCCGCCAGGTGATCGTGCAGGATATGGCGATCATCCGAGCCAACGGGTATGATATCCTTGCGACGAACCGCGGTTACATACTCCAGACAGAGGAAAAGGTCCAGCGGGTGTTTAAGGTCCGGCATGGAGATGATCAGATCGAGAAAGAACTGGTGGATGTGGTGGATCTGGGCGGAAGGATCAAGGATGTTTTTGTTTATCACAAGGTGTATGGCGTGATTCGCGCGGATCTGAATCTGAAGTCGAGGCTGGACATACAGAAATATCTGGCGAAGATACAGGCCGGAACATCCACGCCGCTGAAAAACGTTACGGGTGGTTACCATTATCATACCATCGTGGCGGAAAATGAGGAGACACTGGATCTGATCCAGGAAAAACTAAAAGAAGATGGATTCCTGGCTTCGCTGCAGGACTATGAACCGGTTAATTTCTGGGATTAGCATGAATCAGGAGAAATATCGAAAGAAAAAACATGGGAGCTGAAGGTGAGTACATGGTAGCAGCAATATGTGATGATGATACAGGATGGGCAAAACAGGAAGAAGAAATATTAAAGGACTATGCACAGAAGACATTTTTAGAGTTGAAGATAGAAATATTTTGCAGCCGTGAAGAACTGCTTTTGTATGAGGATGAGCCTATTGATATTATATTTATGGATATAGAACTGGGACAGGATTCCGGGATAACAGTAGCAAAAGAAGTTAATAAAAAATGGAAAAACTGCCAGATTGTGTATGTGACGAACCATTTATTTTATGCGACGGATGTATATAATACGGAGCATTCTTTTTTCGTGCTGAAAGACCAGTTTCCAGACCGTATAGCAGATATCTTTCAAAAACTACTGCATGTATGGCGTCAGTGTGCGGACCGGATGATCTTTTCGGTGATTGGAAAGACAGATATCATTCTGTGTCCGGGGGATATCTATTATTTTGAACGGGACAAAAGGGTGACGAATATCGTGACTGTGTGGGGCGTTTACACAGTGTGGGATAAACTGGACGATATCATGGACAGACTCTCGCCCATTGATTTCGGCAGATGCCACAACAGCTATATCGTGTATTTCCCGGCAGTCCGCGAGATACAGAAAAACGCCTTTATTCTCAATGATGGACAGAAGATCGTGATTAGCAGAAGTTATATGAAATCCGTGAGAGAGCAGTTCATGAAATGGGCTGTGACACAGATATCATAAGAGGTGGCGGGATGATTACTTTTTTTGTGTTGCTGGTGCTGGGTACGGTGACGGCAGGTATTGTGGCAGGGAACATGAAGACTCAGGAGACGGAGCGGGAAAACCGTTTGCTGCAGTCTTATATGCTGAATATGCAGGGGTTATACCAGAGTATACAGGGGCGGATCGATGCGGTCCGGCAATATCGCCATGATCTGGCCAAGCATATTATGACACTGGAGAAACTTCTGGAACAGCAGGAACAGGATGAAGCCGTACAGTTCTATATGGATGATCTGAAGAACCGCTATGAACTGCTGCGCAGTGGCCGTTACAGTTCGGATGAGGTGGTCAATTCCATACTGGTGCTCAAAAAGACGGAATGTGATGAGAAGAACATTCCATTTTTCATATGGGTAGAACCAGGGGAATATAGCGTTATAAAAGAGGTTGACATGACCGGACTGCTGTACAATTTATTTGATAATGCCATAGAAGAAAATGAGCGGATCGCCGACATGGATGGGCGGGGGATCTGGTTTCGTATGGAAAAAGAAGAGGAAAAGATTAAGATCCAAGTGAAGAACAAGTGTGTTCCGGGGAAGAAGATCAGTTTCCGCACCAGCAAAGAGAATGCAGAGGAGCACGGCATAGGAACGAAAATCATTGAAAAACTGGTAGAAGAATACCATGGGGCGAAGACGCTTTCCATGGACAAGACAGAGCACATATTTTACAAGAGTATTGTACTGACGGGGGAAACGGAATGCAGATATCAGCAGAAGTAATGGTAATACTGCAGCATTGCGGAAAGCAGGCGTTGATTATGATGTCAACCGCTATGATCACCGTGATCATACTGAACGCCATGTTGAAAAGAAGACGTTCCTGTGGGTATCTTATCGCTGCCATGGCGTTCAAATATCTGGTGCATATGGTCCTTATCAACGAGTTCCTTGGAGCGCAGTATCAAAACACCGCATGGTGGATGATCGTGAATTTTACTTCGGTCATATTCTTTCTGGTTTTTGGATTTGCTGTTTACTTTTATGTATTTGATGTATCCTTTTTGAAACTGTTGGTTACCACTGGAATAAGTGAACTTGTCGCTATGATCTGCATGCTGGTGGCGACAACGAGTATCCACGCAGTCAGCGGAAGAAGTGGCGGGGAGGCCAATCTGCTTTCATTGGAATGGATTGATCTTCTTCTTCCGGTCTGGTCCGTCCTTATTTTTGCAGTTATTTATGCGATCTTTCGTCCTTTGATGCTGCGGTTTCGGGACGTACAACTCAAGCATCCTGCAATATGGTATATTGTGAGTGGTGGCTATATATGCTCGGCGCTGATGACGAATTTCCCTGGTTCGGGGGAAAATGTCGACACGATGATCGTTTCCTTCGTGTATCCGCTGGCCATGTTCGGTGTAGTGCTGCTGATACTTTGTCTGGTGGTCACGTATATGTTCCGACGAAGGGCAGAGATGGAGCATCACTATCTGGAATATTCTAAAAAACTTATGGAATCTCAGTATCTGCTCGTGAAAAAACAGATACAGCAGATGGATGAAAATAGAAAACTCATGGATGAGAATATGGCCGAACTGCTGCGTATCAAGCAGGAGGGAGACCAGAATCTGCGGATCAGGCATTATATTCAGACGTTAGAGGAGGAGTATGCCACACTAAATGCAGGGATACACAGCAACAACTGGGAGCTGGACGCCCTGTTCTGCCATGAGGCCGATATTTGCAGGGAAAACAATATTCCCGTAGATTTTCTGGCGCAGGAATGCAGAATATCCAGGGAAGAGGAGGAATACATTTTCCCTGTCCTTCTGGAATTACTGGATTTCGCCGTGTGTGAGAACAAAAAACTGGAGGAAGAAAAACGAAAAATCAAATTGCATTTGGCTACTGTGCGTGGACGCATGGTGATCGAGTTTGAGAGCGGGTTTAAGAATTCTGACCGGAAAGAAGTGATCACGCTCATAAAGAACCTGGAAAGTATGAATATACAGATAACCAGACAGAATCAGGAAGACGCCATACATCTTATCCTTATGAATTAAAGCAAGCAAAAACCGCCGTACCAACTGCTTTATGCAGCCGGTGCGGCGGTTTTTTATCATAATCTAATGGGTTAGTAGGAAGGTCACAGTTACTTTGAACAGGTCGCCGTCCAGATAGATTTGGAAGGTTCCGTTCTGGACTTCGGTCAGATTCTTGGCGATAGAAAGGCCAAGACCGCTGCCCTCGGTGCTGCGGGAGACATCTCCACGGATGAATCGCTCCGTCAGTTCGTCAGCCCGGATATTCAGCGGGTTCTCGGAAATGTTTTTCAAGGAGAAGGTCATTTGCATATCGTCGTATGTCAGGTCCGCATAAACGCGGGTGCCAGGCATGGCGTATTTTATAATGTTGTTGAACAGGTTTTCCAGAATGCGCCACATGCGCCGTCCGTCACCATTTATGGAAATCGGGGGCTCCGGGTGATGCAGCACCAGATTCAGATTCTTTGCGGCGAATTTCTCTTCGAATTCTCCGGCGGTCTGTTCCAGCAGTTGCACAAAATCCATTTTATCCATGTTCAGTGTGATATTGCCGGAGCTGATCTTGGAGGCTTCTACCAGATCTTCGGTCAGCTGCTTGAGCCGCTGGGATTTCTGGTCCAGTATCTCCACGTAGCCGTTGGCCGTCTCGTTTTGCAGATCCTCCCGTTTCAGCAGATCCACATAATTAATAATAGAAGTCAGCGGCGTCTTAATATCGTGGGAGACGTTGGTGATCAGATCGGCCTTCATGCGCTCACTTTTCACACTGGTTGCCACGGCATTTTGCAGGCCGTCTCCGATGTTGTTGATGGCTTCGCCCAGTTCACGGTTGGAGTCGTGAAGGGTTATGGTCTCTACCTTATGGTCCAGTTCCCCTGCTGCGATGATCCGGGTATCGGTGAGCAGCCGCTGCTTTTCTAATACGCTTCGCACCAGCAGGACCAAAGCACCTGCGTTTAGGAGGATTATCAGGAAGTAGCCGAATCCCCCCGCTGCGGCGAAGAAAAAGTTCAGCAGGAAGTAAACGCCGAAGGCGATGAGCAGCCGCCACAGTAGATTACGATTCTGGTAGATACGTTTGAACCAGGAAACAAACATGCACAGTAGGCTGTTTTTCCAGATGGTACGAGCTTTGATCCGACGTATCAGACTCATGTACGCGGTAAGTAATAATCCGTCGCCAATCAGGATGGTAGGTATGAGCAGAAGTCCGGGAACAACCACATTTTCGCTGATAAAAGACATACATCCGCCCAGTGCCATAATGATTAAGGAAGCCATAAATCCCCAGAATGCCAGGGCTATTTCTGTTTTCCATTTGTCGTGACTGAGCAAAACCAGATCCTCAGATGCATATTTGTGCCCGGCTGTTATAGTCAGAAGCGTTATAGTAATAAGCAAAAGCAGGATACTGATAACGAAGGTAATAACTGCCGGAAGATAGAACGGCATGATAAATTCATAACGCTCTGCTTCATAATAATAAGTGTCCTGGACGGTCATGGAATCTGCCAGCGTGGATATGACATTATAGGAAGTATCGTCCAGCTGCAAGGTGCTTTGGACCTGTGGCTGAAGCTGATCCGCGAACACATTTGTCAGTTCATCTTCTGTCATATTGGTTTCCAGTACTTTCTGGGTTCCTGGTGTATAGATTACATAGCGATAATTTGTCATGGAAGAATCATAATATTCTTTAAAATTCAAGTAATCATTCCAATTCTCAGACTCACTGGTGACAGGTGTGTACACATAACCATCGTCGCTTCGTTCTCTGACGTATTTTAAGGACACATAATCATCCAGCGAATGCGCCTGGTAGGTCAGTGATCTTTCTAAAGTAGCGGAAGAGCGATAAGGCGTTGCAGTAAAGGGATCGCCCGGCTTCCCCTGTGCTGTTTCCATGATAAGCACCAGGGCAAAAAGAGACAGGGCCAGCCCCAGCATACTGATCACCTGTACGACAATCAGGCCCAGCTTACAGGCAGTGGTATATAGTTTTTTTTCCATAATTAAACTCCTTTGTCGATTTTATACCCAACACCCCAGACTACCTTCAGGTAACGTGGCTCCTTGGGATTGATTTCTATTTTCTCACGAATATGCCGAATATGAACGGCCACAATATTATCTGAACCAATGGCTTCTTCCTCCCATATATTTTCATAAATCTGTTGGATGGAAAACACCTTTCCGGCGTTTCTGATTAAGAAAAGCAGGATGCTGTATTCGATAGGCGTAAGCTTGGCCATTTCCCCATCGACTCTTACTTCCTTTGAATCATCGTCGATCTCCAATCCGCCAATACGGTAAATGCTGGAACTTTCCGGAACCATAGTGCCAAGCTGGGTATAGCGCCGCAGCTGGGATTTGACCCGGGCGATCAGCTCCAGTGGATTAAAAGGCTTGGTCAGATAATCATCTGCGCCGATATTTAAGCCAAGTATCTTATCTACGTCCTCAGATTTGGCTGACAGCATAATAATGGGTATGCTGCTTGTTTTGCGTATTTCCAATGTTGCATGAATGCCGTCCATCAGTGGCATCATGATATCCATGACCAGAAGATGGATATCTTCTTTTTCCATCAGGTCCACAGCCTGCTTGCCGTTGTACGCCGATAATACCCGATAACCTTCCTGGGTAAGATAGATCTTTATGGCGTCCACAATTTCTTTATCATCATCACATACTAGTATTGTATACATATTTTTTCACCTCACCTCCTCATTATAACTGGTCTTGCCGGTATTTACCACTTCAACCATGAGATAACTATAACAGGTAAAAATAAAGAACAAAGGTTGAGAAATCTTAAGATATTATAAAGATACCGCTTTATGCGTAGAATAAACCAGAATACGGGTCAAATGTGACATTTAACTTGTCATATACAGGGGCATCTTATATACTGATAATATCGGTGGATGCCGATGTGAAAAATGGTAACCGTACATAAGCAAGGGAGATTATTATGAGTTTAGTTGTAAATGATTTATCCAAAAAATATGGAGAGAAGACAGCCCTGGAGAGTTTGAGTTTTACCATGGAAAAGCCGGGGGTGTTTGCACTGCTTGGAACCAATGGTGCAGGAAAGACCACGGCCATACGTATGATGCTGAATATGCTTTCCAGAGACAAAGGTACGGTATTGTGGGCGGATAAGCCGCTGGATACGACTGCATGCAACATCGGATATCTGGCGGAGGAGCGCGGCCTGTACCCTAAATATGAGCTGATGGATCAACTGATCTATTTTGCAGGACTCCGCGGCGTGTCCAGAAGCGAGGCGAAAAAGCGGATCCGTTACTGGGCCGAACGCCTGGAGGTGGAGGAGTATCTCTATGCTCAAAAGACAGCACCCAAGGCAAAGGCTATCAAGCCGAAAAAGGCGGATCAGCTCTCCAAAGGTAATCAGCAGAAGATCCAGTTTATGACCGCTCTTTTGTCTGATCCGGATCTGATTATATTAGATGAGCCTATGTCCGGTCTGGACCCGGTGAATACGGACCTGTTCCGGGACATCATCCACGAAGAGATCGATAAAGGTAAATATCTGATCATGTCCAGCCATCAGATGGCGACGGTGGAGGAATTCTGTACGGATATCGTGATCTTAAACCGGAGCAAGACGATCCTGCAGGGCAATCTGAACGATATTAAGAAAAGTTACGGCAGAGTCAATCTGTCTTTGAAGGTAGAGCAGAATATTGATACATTTATACAGGCATCAGGTGCGGTGATGATATCAGAAAAAGAACATGAATATGAGATCAAGGTGGCCAATGAGGCGCAGGCCAACGAACTGCTGCGGGCACTCATCGAACAACATATTCAGATTATTCGATTTGATCTGCGTGAGCCTTCGCTCCATGAGATCTTCGTGACAAAGGTTGGTGAAGCCAATGAAACAGAATAGACAGGAATTTACAGGCACAGGGAAGGTGTTTGTCTTTACCCTGCGCCAGATGATACGAAATAAAGGGAATATTATCACGGCTGTTATCATGCTGCTGGCAGCGTTGTTTTGGATACCCATTTCAGGCCTGCTGGGTAATAGTTCGCCAACAGATATGGAAATCGGCAAATCCGGGCTTAAACAGATCCTGTATGTGAATGATACAGACTACCCGGTAGACTTTACCAAGCTGGGCACGGTGGAAGAAGCGTTTTCTGATGTTCCCGTAGCGGAAGCGGATTTCCCGGTGGAAGATTATGGGGAAGCAGGACATCTGGGCGAGAAGGATGCATTGATACATGTCGATATGGATGAAGCCACGGGAACGCCCAGCATACAGGTGCTTTGTATACGGTCTGATGCAGCCGACTTTAATCAGGTAGGAACTGCGGCAGCCACATTGCTTCGGCTGGCGGAATATGAGAAGGCCGGTGTCACACCGGAACAGATCGACGTACTTATGGCTGGATATTCTGCGGATACGGAGACTATGACTTCTTATGAAGAAACGCAGCAGGGAGCGGACTGGGGTACACAGTTTATTGTGCAGTATGCATATGCGCTGGTACTTATGATACTCGGTATCTTTACCACCAGTTTTATTATCCAGGCCATTATCGAAGAAAAAGATTCCAAACTGGTGGAGCTGCTTATGGTCAGCGTGAAGCCTATGGCTCTTGTGGTAGGTAAGATATTGGCCGTCATGGTATATATTTTCGGACTGCTGGTGGCTATGCTGCTTTGCATGGTGCTTTCCTCCACGGTGAGCAGTGTATTTCTACATACGGCTTCTGCCGCGGATACACTGAGTGCTATGGGACTTTCTTTAGATGCGCTGCAGATCAGTCCATTCCTTTTGATCGTGGTGCTGGTTTCACTGCTGCTTGGTTATCTGACTTTTTCTATTCTCAGTGGTATTGCGGGCACCAGCTGTTCGACTATGGACGATATGCAGGCAGCGAATATGAATGTGACCATGGTGATTTTAGCCGGTTATATGATTTCAGTTTTTACGGTGAATCTGCCGGGGGCTGTGATTGCAAATGCAGTGTCTCTGATTCCGGTGGTATCGATTTTCTGTGCACCGGTGGAATATGTTCTGGGTAACATCGGCATCGGCGTGCTGATCGCTTCATGGGTGATCCAGGCGGTGGTTGTATGGCTGTTGTTTCGGTTCTGCTCCAGCATTTATGAAAATCTGATTTTCTACAAGGGCAAGAAAATGAAATGGATGGACATGCTGCGCATGGCAAAAAAGAATAAGAAAAAGGAGGTAAGATAGATGGGACAGTTTAAAGGGTTCAATAAGGTCTTCTCTTTTACCTTCGGGCAGCAGGTAAAAGGAAAAAATTTCCGCATCACGCTGGTGGTCGTGGCTTTGCTGCTTCTGATCCTTCCATCTGTGATCCTGGGTCTGATAGAACGGGGAAGTGATAAGGACAATGCAGCAGTGCAGGAAGAGACGGAGACACCCGTACAGGAAGTCGTGGTGGTGGATCTGGACACGGCACATGCGGTGGATTATAGTGTGTTAAATGCTGCGGGTGACGCGGTGTTTGACGAGGTTCGATATGTGGCTGCCGGGGATATGGATGCGGCAAATCAGCAGACTGGCAGTGGCTATGCGCTGATCCTGCAAGTGAAAGAGGCGGACAACTATTATGATATGCAGGTGCTCGTGCCGGAGGACTCGAAGCTGACCAAGGAAGACGGGAAGCGGTACCAGGCTTTTGTGGAATCTTATTTCCCGTTGATCCTGCAGGCCAAGTCCGGTATGACACCGGAACAGATCGCGGCGGTGCAGCAGGAGATCCCGCTGGAGATTCAGGCAAAGGAGACGGAGAATGTGGATCCATTTGCAAATATTCGAACCTCCTTATCTTTTGTGCTGCCTTATCTGACGATTATGATATTGTACTTTATGATCCTGGCCTATGGACAGGGAATCGCCAACAATGTCATTCAGGAGAAGTCTTCTAAACTTATGGATAATCTTCTGGTTTCTGTGAAACCGGGCGCGCTGATCATGGGTAAGGTGCTGGCGTTGTTTACTACTGGTGTGCTACAGACCTTTCTCTGGGTCGGGTGTCTGGTGGCAGGTATTGCCATTGGGGTCCGGGTAGTTTACTGGATCAATCCGGATTCGACTATGTTGTTTGTAAAGTTTGTTGAGTCGATCGGCATGTTCTCGGGTGTGTTTAATGTGGTTGGTATTATTTTTGCCCTGCTTATTTTCCTGGCTGGTTTTCTGTTGTATTGTGCGCTGGCTTCTTTTGGCGGCTCACTGGCTTCGAAGCAGGAGGAACTGGGATCTACGAGTATGCTTTTTTCTATGGCACTGATTGTCAGCTTTATGGTGGCTATGTTTGGTGGGGCACTGTCGGGCAGTGTTTCCCAGTGGATGATCTATGTGCCGTTTATCGCGGTGCTGGTGGCTCCGGGGCAGGCGATGCTTGGGGAACTTAGTGTTATGGAAGGGTGTATTTCTCTGGGGATTTTGGTGGTCAGTGCGGTGGTTATCGTGTGGCTGGCCGGGAAGGTGTACCGGATGATGGCGTTTTATAAGGGGAATCCTCCTTCGGTCAATAAATTGATTCAGATGATGAAACATAGATTAAAATAAACGACACAACGGAAGGTGTCATATAACACGCAAAGGCGTGCAACGTTCCGGTGAACTAACTGCCAACTACGACTAGGAGACTCAGGAATGCCTTCGTCTCCAAGTCTTCGTAGGCAGTGGATTTCACCTGCACTAGGGGCGCACGCTGATTTCTTTGCTTAGTTATATGGCACCTTCTGTTGTGTCTGGTTGTGGATGGGGCAGGGGATAAAAGATAAAACATAAAAGATAAAAGATTGAAACAGTATATAACAGTTGACAACAGTGGCCAACTGTTATATACTGTTTTTTAAGGAGGAGAGTTGTATGCAGATTATTATTAATAACTCGTCCATGCAGCCTATTTATGAGCAGATTGTGGGGCAGATTAAGGGGTTGATTTTGAATGGGACGCTGCAGGCGGATACGGCTTTGCCTTCGGTGCGGCAGTTGGGGAAGGATTTGCGGATCAGTACCCTTACGGTGAAGAAGGCTTATGATGCGCTGGAGCAGGAAGGGTTTGTGATCACGGTTCATGGGAAGGGCAGTTATATTGCTTCGACCAATGCGGAACTTATGCTGGAGGAGCGCAGGAAAAAGGTGGAGAGTAAGCTTGAGGAGGCGGTCCGTGAGGGGCGCAGTTGTGGGATGACCGATGGCGAGATAACAGAAATGCTGAGTTTGATTATGGAGGATTTGTAAATGCTGAAACTGGATCATGTAGAAAAAAATTACAATGATTTTCATTTGAATTGTTCGCTGGAAGTACATACGGACATGGTGACGGGGCTGATCGGGGCCAATGGTGCAGGGAAGAGCACGACTTTTAAGGCGATTCTGGGACTGATCAATATAGATGGCGGATCTATTACCATCTTTGATAAGGATGCAAGGAAACTGACGCTGGAAGACAAAGAGGATATCGGTGTGGTTCTGTCGGAAGGGACACTCAGCGGGTATCTGAATGTGAAGCAGGGTATCTCCATATTGGCCAGCATGTACAGGAGATTTGACCGGGAGCGGTTCACAGAACAGTGTCAAAGATTTCAGATACCCCTGGATAAACTCATCAAAGATTTTTCTACCGGTATGCGGGCAAAATTAAAACTGCTCATTGCGACCAGCTATGGAGCGAAACTGCTTATACTGGATGAGCCTACGGCAGGGCTGGACGTGATGGCGCGGGAGGAACTTCTGGATATGCTGCGGGATTATATGGAGACAGAAGGTCGGGCGGTGCTGATCAGCTCGCATATTTCCACGGATCTGGAGGGATTCTGCGACGATATATATATGATTCACAAGGGAGAAATCGTGCTCCATGAGGATATGGATACTATACTGGATACCTACGGCATACTGAAGGTCAGCGAGGAACAGTATAAACATCTGGATACTTCCCTTTTGCTGTACCGCCGGAAGGAATCTTTCGGTTACAAATGTGTGACCGGGCAGAAAGAGTATTATATGGAAAATTACCCGGATCTTGTGGTGGAGAAGGGAAGCATTGATGAACTTGTGACGATTATGGAGAAAGGAGAAGCACTATGAAGGGATTGTTGATCAAAGATACACATCTGGCTATGTTTAATAAAAAGATATACATTATATTTGCCTTTGTAGCATGTATTATGCTGGTGTCAACAGATTTTGGGGAGAGTACGGCGGCTTCTGACTTTATAATAGGATACTTTTGCTTCCTTTTTGGTATGCTCGTGCTTACCACCATTACCTACGATGAATTCGATCACAGTATTTCCTTCCTCATGACCATGCCCATATCCAGACACACCTATGTTCTGGAAAAATATGTGTTCTGTTTTCTTGGAACCTTAAGTGGCTGGATTTTGGCGGTGGTTTTGGCTACGGGGCGGATGCTGGTGGCTGGGCTTCCTTTTGCGGCTGGAGAATGGATTAGTGGCTGTATTGGTGTATTACTGGCAATCTTTATGATTATGCTGGTGCTCATACCGCTGCAGATCAAGTTCGGCAGTGATAATGGAAAAGGAGTAATCATGGGAGTGATGATTGCGTTCTTCGTTGTGTTTGGTCTGGGAAAGAAGGTGTGTGATTGGCTGGGTATTGACATAGAAGGAAATCTTCAGTATCTGATCAATCAGCTTGCGATCATTCCTGCCTGGCTGATTGTTGTAGCAGTGGCTGTGATTTATCTGGCAGGTATTGGGATATCCGCAGCGGTCAGCATGCGCATAGTGGATAAAAAGCAGTATTAAAATCTTATAGAATGTAAAAGCACAGGCGGAGTGATCTGCCTGTCTTTTTGTGTGCAGGTGACAGGGCGGAATCTCTTGAATTTACTGGGAAAGAGAGTATAATTGTAGTATATACAGTGGCTTTTCAAAGAAAGAGAATGGGCGGATGAAGAAAAAAATATTAATTGTGGATGATCAGGTGATCAATCGGCGTATTTTAAAGAAAATTCTGGAAAATGAATACCTGGTGGAAGAGGCTGCGGATGGACAGGAAGCCCTGTCGACTCTGGAGGAACAGGGGAATGATATAGCGGCGGTGCTGTTGGATCTGATCATGCCGGTGCTGGATGGTTACGGTGTTCTGGAACGGAAGGCACAAAATGCGCTGATCGCTTCCATACCGGTGATCGTAGTATCCCAGGAAGACAAATACGAGACCGAAGAGCGGGCCCTGCAGTTGGGGGCGCGGGATTTTGTGTCCAAACCATACCGGGCTACGGTGCTTTGTCAGCGTCTGCGCAATCTTATCGAACTTCACGAATCCAGCATGCGTATCGACCGTATTGAAAGAGACGCACTGACCGGACTTTATAACAAGGAAGGTTTCAGTCATCGTGTCCATGCGATCCTGCGGGAGAACCCAAAGGAGGAATACCTGCTGGTAGCCACTGATGTGGAAAAATTCAAACTGGTCAACGACAGCTACGGCGAAAAAGAGGGCGACAAGTTATTAAAGTATATCGCCAGACGTATGAAGGCGCAGATGCAGCGCGTGGGCGGCATCTGTGCCCGGCGGAATGCGGATCATTTTATTGCGCTGGTACCCAAGAGTGTGGGAGAGAATAATTTTAAGGATGTCATGGACACCATCGAGAAGGATTTGGAAAAATATCCGCTGAATATGCGCATTATATTAAAGATGGGCGTGTATCCGGTCAAATCTCAGCGCATGTCCGTCAATAAGATGTGCGACCGGGCAATCCTGGCGGCGGCGAGTATCAAGGGACAGTATGGGACCACCTGTGCGTATTACGATGATTCTGTGCGGCAGAAGCTGCTCATGGAACAGCAGATCACCAACGAGATGAAGACGGCTCTGGAAGAGGGGCAGTTTCATGTATATATGCAGCCGAAGTACGATCTCAACAGTGAGCGCGTGGCAGGTGCAGAGGCATTGGTCCGCTGGATACATCCGACTATGGGGTTTATGAATCCGGGTCAGTTTATCCCGCTGTTTGAACAAAACGGTTTTATTACGGAGCTGGATCAATATGTCTGGAACAAGACCTGCGAGATTATCGCAGACTGGATAGCCAGAGGGAATAAATATGTCCCGGTATCGGTCAATGTGTCCAGAAAAGATATTTATATGGATAATCTGCCACAGCGCCTTTCGGATATTGTGAAGTCTCACGGTCTGCGGCCCAATCAGCTGCATCTGGAGATCACCGAGTCTGCCTACACGGAGAATGCGGATCAGGTCATCGGCGTGGTGCGGCAGTTGAAGGATGTGGGATTTACCATTGAAATGGATGATTTTGGCAGTGGCTATTCCTCTTTGAATATGCTTTCTGAGCTTCCCATCGACATCCTGAAACTGGACATGCGTTTTATTCAGAAAGAAACCGAGAAAAACAGCAGCCGGAATATCTTAAGCTTTATCATCAGTCTTGCGAAGTGGATGAATCTTCTGGTGGTTGCGGAAGGCGTAGAGACCAGGCAGCAGGTGGAACTGCTGCGGAACATGGACTGTAATTATGTGCAGGGCTATTACTTTGCAAAGCCCATGCCCCATCCGGAATTCGAGGCCCTTGTCTTTGATTCGGATCTGGCGGAGCCTATCAAGGTGCAGGACCGGGACTGGAGCGTGGGAACGATCATTGAGCGGGAAGGCAGCGGCGAGAACACCATGCTCATTGTGGATGATATCGAAATGAATCGATCTATTTTGGCAGAATATTTCCAGGATGCATATACCATCGTGGAGGCGGATAATGGGGAGATTGCCTACGAATATATCAAGAAGCATTACGAATCCATTACCATCATTATGCTGGATCTGATCATGCCGGTTATGGATGGCTTCCAGGTGTTGGAAAGGCTGCGTAAGGACGAAGCTTATCGAAATATACCGGTTATCGTGACTTCCCAGGCGGGAGAGTCCAGCGAGGCCAGGGCCTTTGAACTGGGGGCCAGTGATTTCCTGTCCAAACCCTACAATATTGATATTGCCATTCACCGTGTACAGAATGTGACGGCAAGAAATGCTATCCAGACCATAGACCGTGAGAAAAAGATGATCAAGAAAATGCGGAAACTGGCTCAGGAAGTAAAAAGGGATCAGTTGACCGGCCTCTATAACCGCATGGAGCTGGAAACTCAGGTGCGGGACTATTTGGAGCAGAGCCAGGACAAAGGGTCTGTGTTTATTATGCTGGATATTGATAACTTTAAAATGGTCAATGATACCTTCGGTCATGGATGCGGGGATGATGCGATCCAGACCGTGGCAGATATCCTACAGCAGCATTTCCGGGAAGATGATCTGGTATGCCGTATGGGTGGTGACGAATTCGCCGTATTCCTGAAAATGGACACGGACGTACTGCAGATTACCAGACGGCTGGAGACATTGTGTCGCAAACTGCAGTTTAAAATCCAGGATATGGATATCACCTGTTCCCTCGGTGCCAGTATAGCACCGGAGCATGGGGATAGTTACCAGGAATTATACCACAATGCAGATATAGCCCTGTTGACGGCCAAACGGCTGGGCAAGAAGCAGTTTCAGGTATTTGGCGGAGCTGCGGAGCTGCCGGAACAGCTTTTATACCGCAATATGGACTGGCTGCTGGACGAATCCAGCGATGCGGTCTTTGTCTGTGATATCGAGAATTACGAATTATATTATATGAACGAAAAAGCGCGTGCCATGACGGGGAAGGAAAGGAAAGACTGCATGGGAAGACCCTGCTATGAGGCTATCTGGAACCGCAGCACGCCCTGTGCGCACTGTATTCATCTGGAAGAACTGACCCGTGAATACTGTGAGCATGAGGTACAGCCGGATGGCACGGATGCGTATTACATTATCAAGGGCAAACGTATCAAATGGGGCAGCCGGGCTGCGAGGATCCAATATGTACAGGATAATACGAGACGGGCCATGCTCCTTAAGGAGATGGGCAAACTGTCTGAGGACCGCAGGCTGCTGCTGGATCTTCTTCCGGGTGGTGTGCTGCGCTATGATGCGGTGACGGAACAGTTCAATTTCGTCAGCAAAAATATGCTGCATATGCTGGGATATACCAGAAAAGAGTTTCTGGATAAATTCCACAACAAATTCTCTGAGATGGTGTGGAAGGAGGATCGCGCCCGGGTGATAGAAGCAATCCGCGCACAGATAAAAGTTGGTGTCTATGACACCTGTGAATACCGTATCGAGAAGAAAGACGGTATGCTCTGTTCGGTGTACGATGCGGGCTATTACCATTCCACGAAGACGGGAGGAGAGTATTATGTGGTGATCATGGATGTGACCGAGCAGCGGGTATTGCAGCAGCAGGTGGCGGAACAGCGGGATATGCTGGCTGCGGCTCTGCAGCATAATGGCATGCACAGCTGGATCTATGATCTGAAGCACAATAAAATTGCTTTCAGCAGCCAGGAGGAGGACAATCTGGGCGTTCCACAAATACTGTGCAATGCGCCGCAGTCCTGGTTTGATTTGCATATTATGGATGAAAAATACAATACTGCCGTGTCTGATATGCTGGATAATATGCGTTCCGGAGTCAATTCTACGGTACTGGATGTGGAGATCGTAAAGCCTTCTGACAAAAAGCACAGCTGGCAGCGGGTGATGCATACGGTGATCCGTTGGGACAAAAACGGCAATCCCGTAAAAGCCATTGGCACTTCCCATGATATTACGGAACAACGCATAGCGGAACAAAGGTATGCGGAGGAAACGGCTTATCTGAATACACTGACCAGCAGCCTGGTATCTTCCCACAGGCTCAATCTGACCACCGGCGTGGTGGAAGAAAGTCATTCTACGCTTCATATAATCAAAAATCCTATGGGAGAAGTTTTCACGGATGAAAATTTCCGGAGGATATGTGAAGCGGTGATTCCCAATGCCCAGATGGCAGAACAGTGTTATGAAAAATTCTGTCCGAGTCAGCTGAAGAGAGACTATGCCAACGGTATCACGGAAAATAAATTTGAATACGAGACAATCATAAATGATGGCAAAGATACCTGCTGGCTGGACATGCGGCTGAAACTCATGCGAAAGCCGTCATCCGGTGAGTTGATTGCATTTTTTACCTTCTGGAATGTGGATGAGGAGAAGAAACTGCAGCAGGTGCTGGATGCATTGATCAAAACGGAATTTGACGTGATTTTTATGATAAACGCCCAGACGGGAGAACCGAAGGTACTGCA
Source organism: Lachnospiraceae bacterium (assembly GCA_028692975.1). GTDB lineage: Bacteria > Bacillota > Clostridia > Lachnospirales > Lachnospiraceae > JALENY01. Next base: position 14,219 of record JAQUWF010000026.1, on the reverse strand, counting down.
GGGTTTACAGCTTGATACGGTACTGCAGAAGCAGCGGGAATTAAAAAGCCCGTCAGCAGGCGTTGCGGCACATCTGCAGGAAGTGTGTGTTTCGGAAGAACTGGAACGGACACGACATGAGACCAGCATGGAATGCATACACAAAGTGCTGGAGGAGTCTCCACTGCATCGTGTAATGTATCATGCCAGAACGCCTGAGGGCATATGCCTGCGAAAGATTGACTACCAGTATCTTGGGCAGGATAAACGTTGGATTTTGTGTACGATACAAAATTACAGAGATCTATAAGAAAGAATAGGGTGATTATATGGCACATAAACCATTGTCAGCCAGACAGAAAAAAGTGATCTGGAAAGAAGTAAAGACCACGGTCATGATCGTACTGGCTGCTTTGATTCTGGCATTTAATGTTAAAAGTCTGGTGCGCGCCCGCGATCTGTTTCCGGGAGGGATCACCGGTGTGACGGTGCTCATACAGGGCATCTGCGAAAAATACTGGAGCTTTGTACCACCGTATACGCTGGTCAATCTGACCTTGAATGCCATACCGGTGTATATTGGATTTCGCTATATTGGCAAACGGTTTACTTTCTATTCCGTGCTGTTGATCGTGCTGTCCAGTGTATTGACTGATGCCATGCCTTCTATTCCGATTACTTATGATATTCTGCTGATCAGTATTTTCGGTGGAATGTTAAGCGGTCTGGCGACCAGTATTTGTCTGTCAGAGGAGGCGACCAGCGGCGGTCTGGATTTTGTCAGTATTTTTCTTTCGGAGAAATATGGTATTGATGCATGGAATTACATTCTCATGGTCAATGCAGTGATTTTGCTGGTGGCAGGTTATATGTTTGGCTGGGCGCAGGCGCTCTACTCAATTATTTTCCAGTTTACGTCCACCCAGGTCATCCATGTATCTTACAAGAGGTATCATAAGAATACACTGCTTATCATCACGGATAAAGCGTCGGAGATCGCCTTTGTCATAGATGCGTGCACCAAGCACAGTTCCACCATTTTTTCCGGTATTGGAACCTATGAGTCCAAACCCAGAAATATGGTGTATTCCGTAGTAGCAAGCGATGAGGTAAAGCGGGTCGTTCGGGAGATACACAGAACGGATCCCAATGCATTTATCAACGTACTGAAAACAGAACAGTTGGCCGGGAAATTCTATCTGAAACCAACCCGGTAGGACAAGTGGGTGTCGGGTATTTTTGAAAAAATATCCGATACTTTTTTTGGAGGATATGATATAATGTGAACACTTGGGGAGGTACGATACTTATTTTAAGAGGAGATGATGGATTATGAAAAAACAGGAATTTGCTGAACTGATTGAAAAAGGAGTCGTTATTCTGGACGGAGCAATGGGAACCAATATGATGCTGCGGGGGATGCCCAAGGGTGTCTGCACGGAGCAGTGGATATTGGAGCATCCGGAGGAACTGCTGGAGCTGCAGCGCGCTTATGTGGCGGCGGGAACACAGATCCTTTATGCTCCCACATTCGGAGGGAATGGTCTGCGCATGAAGTCCTTTGGACTGGGAGAAAAGACTGAGCAGTACAACAAAGAGTTGGTTACACTGACGAAACAGGCGGCAGCAGGCAAGTGCCTGGTGGCGGGAGATGTCGGTCCCACCAACGAACCGGAACAGGATTATGATACGCTGTATGGCGTATATATGGAACAGATGAAGAGCCTGGTGGATGCAGGTGTGGATCTGCTGGTCATAGAGACCATGTATAATATGGAAGAAAGTATGGCGGCCATCGATGCGGCTCATGCAGTCGGTGACCTGCCAGTGATCTGTTCCATGACTGTGGAGGCGGACGGCAGCCTTCCCCTGGGCGGGAATCTGTACGAGTCGGCAGCCGCCTTTGAGGCCATGGGCGTGGATGCTGTGGGCGTAAACTGTTCGCTGGGACCGGACCAGCTGGAGGCTGTTGTGCGCAGCCTGCATGAGACGGTACAGATCCCGCTGATCATAAAACCAAACGCAGGAGTTCCGTTTATCAATGACAAAGGGGATGCGGTTTACTCTATGGAGCCGCAGCAGTTTGCCACACATATGTTGAAACTAATCGAAGCAGGTGCCAGTCTGGTGGGCGGCTGCTGTGGAACCACCCCGGACTATATCCGGGCATTAAAGGAGAAAATAAGCGAATATGGAAGATAAAAGACTGGCGTTACTCATTGATTCGGATAATGTATCTGTAAAATATATCACAGGGATCCTGGACGAGCTGACCCAGTACGGTGTCACGACTTACCGGCGGATCTACGGAGATTTTACGAACCCACAGAATGCTAAATGGAGCGAGAAATTACTGGAGAAATCCATTATCCCTGTGCAGCAGTTCAGCAATACCAGTGGAAAGAATGCGACGGATTCCGCGCTGATCATAGGGGCTATGGATCTGCTGTATACGGGGAATATAGATGGATTTTGCATCGTGTCCAGTGACAGTGACTTTACCCGTCTGGCCAGCCGCCTGCGTGAGGCGGGTAAGATGGTCATCGGCATGGGCGAAAAGAAGACGCCGGATTCCTTCCGTGCTGCATGTACGGTCTTTACGGAACTGGAAAATCTTCTGGCACCGGACGAGGAGAAGCGTGATCTGAGCAAAGAGGTCATCGAAAATGATATCGTCAATATTATCACCCAGAATGAAAACAACGGCAAATCCACCGGATCCGGCGAGATCGGCAGCAAGTTGCGCAACAAATATCCGGATTTTGATATCCGTACTTACGGATATACCCAGCTGTCCAAATTCCTGGAAGAGATTCCGAGGCTCAAAGTCAGCAAGACCAACAGCACGATTACCGTTGGACTCAATGAGGAAGAGGAGAACGATGATGCGGTGATCAAATACATCACAGAATTGGTGAAAAAGCGCGGCAAGAAGGGTATTTCCATGGGAACCCTGGGCCAGGAGATAAAGAAGAAGTATGATAATTTCAGCGTGAAGGTATATGGCTATTCTCAGTTATACAAATTCATCGACAGCATCCCCCATCTGAAAGTGACCGGGGATTCCACCAATCGAAAAGCGTTTTTTACGGAATGATATAATATGAGCAGGTAAGAGGTGTTACAGAATATGAAAGACTTCTTTATCAAGAGTCACTTGAAACTACCTTCAAGTCGGCTCTTTTTGCTTAATTAATACCTCTCCCAACCGCTGGTTGAGTCTGATAATTCAACCTATAGTTCGTGTACAGATAAACCTAAAAATTGTAAAGTGTAGCAAGAAAGGAGGCATATTTTTATGAGTCAAATTGAAACAGGTATGTTTATTGCAAGATGTAGAAAAGAAAAAGGAATGACGCAAGCACAATTGGCAGAAAAGTTAAACATTACCGACAGGGCTGTTTCCAAATGGGAGACAGGAAAATGTATGCCCGATTCATCTATTATGTTGGAACTTTGCAAGATTTTAGATGTTACGGTCAACGAACTATTTAGTGGGGACAGAGTAGAAATGGATGATTACGAAGAAAAAGTCAGCGCAAATCTCATTCAACTGAAACGACGAGATGAGAATAATATGAACAAAAATGCCTTAATATCAATAATATATACAGTCACTTTGTTTATTGGAATGATAGTAAGTTGTATATGTGATTTTGCAATTTCGGGAACAATGACATGGTCACTGATTACACTTAGTTCTATTTTTATTACATGGATAGTATCTTTTCCAGTTATATTGTTGGGGAAAAAAGGTATTTTAGTGGCAATGATTACTTTTAGCATCCTCATTATTCCATTTATATACATTTTAAGTATTCTGATAAATGTCAATAAGATATTTAGTATTGGCGCAGTCATATTGTTGATTACACTTGTATTTATGTGGATAGTTTATTTTCTGTACTGCCGCTTAAAAAAAAGAAAATTGTTGGCAACGGGAATAACATTTTTGTTTGCAATTCCGTTTATATTATTGATAAATGTTACATTATCAATAATGATTAGGGAACCTGCAATCGATATATGGGATATACTATCTGTATTTATCTTGTTAATAATAGCAGTTGCTTTTGTAATTGGAGATTACGCACGAAAAAGAGGATATGCAAGATAAGTCATTTTTTCGGAGCTTGATAAATTATTTCGTGAACGGAAAGAGAGATTGAATATATGAAAATATTTGAGAGGGAAGAAATGCTGCGGAAGCAGGGATATAGAGAGGGCGAAATCAAGAATCTAATTCAACTTGTGTCAAAAAAAGTAAAAAGAGGACAGGGCTGTAAAACGATTGCCGCAGCCTTGGAATCAGATGAAGAGTATATCCAAAGTATCATAGATGTAGTAAATCGCCATGCACCGGAATATGATGTAGATGCAATCTATGAGGAATTGAAATGATTTTTGAGGGAATGTATGCAACAAAACGTTTGTGTATAGACACTGTATTCATAGATGCCATTCAGAGCATGTGGAGGAGCGAATATGAAAAAAGTTGTTATTTGTGTTGCGGCCATGGTTTGTTTTTCGGCCCTTTTTATGGGATGCGGAAGTGATGAAAAAACAGAAATCAAGAAAACAGAAACGCCTGTTGTACAGGAGAGTCAGCAGTTTTCTGAGTACCCTAAATACTTCCCGGATACAATCGAATTGGGAGAAGGGGATAAAATCAACATAAGCGTCAGCATAGATGAAAAATACTATGCCATTCCATTTGAAATCCGTCTGTATATTCCTGATTCGAATAAAAGTATAAGTGCTATGGAGAGCAATGGGTTAAATAGTGAAAAAAGAGTAGGGGAATATATGCTTACGGTAAAAGAGGCAGGAAATTATAAGATGGAAATCATCTCACAGGGAGAAGAAATACCAGAAGCGGCAATCACATTTAATTATACCGTAACTGGTGTAGGAGACATCCAGGGAGGTGTTCTGCCACTGACTGTTTGCAGGGTGTGTCAGTATGGGGAGGGTGGAAGCTATCAAGCAAGCGAAGAATATTGTTAAGTACTGATATATATTTTTGAACCTTCATATCCGAATTTAATGGTGCAAGTATTAGATTGAGAATGGGATAAGTTTGATGAAATTTGATATCCACAGATAATATCTTGGGGAAAAAGCTGACCGGGAGGGGCTGAAACAACGGATTGACGTAATGGGTCGGATTCCTGAATAAGCAGGAGTCGGAAACTGAAGACTACGATGAAGCATTAGTTAGAAAGATAATTGAACAGATAAGATTATACCAACAGACAGCGCCTAGCAGAAATGCAGGGTGTTTTTACTATAAATAAAGTTTTAAAAGTATAAAAACGAAATAATCTCCATAAAATAGTACGAGAACGATTTATATCGGTTGAGGTTCGACTAAAATGAGAAAAAATCTCTAAATAGTCAAGTTGCGATTGACGGAAATGAAAAGTTCGTATATAATAATAAAATAGCTATAATTCAGGAGGTGTTGTTATGCTAGTCAAATTAAACGTAGATAATTTTATGTCGTTTGAAAAGGAAACAGAGTTAACCATGATTCCTTCAAATAAAACTACAAAGAAAAAAGAGCATAAAATAAAAATCAAAAGTACATCACTATTAAAATATGCAGTGATTTATGGAGCTAACGCTGCAGGAAAGTCTAATTTAGTTGAGGCGTTCAATTTTATACAATATTGTGTAATGAAATCAATACCCGCTCAAGCCGCCACAATGTTTTGTAAAACAAGGGAAGAAAACTCAAAAAGAAACAGTAGTTTCGAACTCCAATTCACTTTAGATGGAAAATTTTACGCCTATGGTTTTTCTGCTCTTCTTCAAGAACGTAAAATTACGTCGGAATGGTTATATGAATTATATCAGAATGGTTCAGCGAAGACATTATTTGAAAGAGAAAATGGAGAAAGGCCTCAATTAGGAAGAGATATAGTATTAGATAAACTGGATACCTTGAAGATGCAGACATATCTTGAAGATTTTGATGAAAAGTCAAACATCCTTTTTTTATCATTTATGAATCGCGGAAAAAAATATAATAAAAATTCTAAAATCACTTTCTTCAAAGACGTATTCGCATGGATAACAGAAAATTTGGATGTATGTACGCCGCAAACTTCTTTAAATAGCTTTGAATACTATTATGATGATGCTTCATTGATAAAAATTAATGAACTTATCAAAACCTTTGATACAGGAATAACCAAAATCAGTATAGAGGAAATAACTCAAGACGAATTAAGAAAAGAGTTGCCTGAACCAATTTTTAACGAAGTAATGGACAATATTAAGAGAAAATTGGAAGATGATAATATTAGAGACTTTAAGGTATCAATGCGATCACATGAAAGTTTTTTTAATATTGAAAGTATAAATGGTGCAGAGTTAAAAGCAACGACCATCAAATTAAAGCACGGAAATTCTTTTTATGATTTTAATTTTAACGAAGAATCAGATGGAACAAGACGCTTATTTGAATTGCTTGATATTTTATTAAATAAATCTGAAAACAAAGTGTATGTGATTGATGAAATGGAACGCAGTTTGCATCCAAAACTGACATCAAGATTTATAGAGTTATTTGATCAAATGCATCCAGAACAAAAGATTCAGCTGATTTTTACAACACATGAATCCTCTATAATGGATCAGGAGTTATTTAGGAGAGATGAAATATGGTTTGTGGAGCGCGATAAAGATAATAATAGCAATATCTATTCTTTGGATAAATTCAAGGAGCGTTATGATAAGAAACTTAGTAAAGCATATCTAGAAGGAAGGTATGGTGCTATTCCTGCTTTCACTTCCTTTAAGTTCAAGGAGGAATGATATGGCACCTATAAAAACATATTCAAATTGGAATAAGCGTTCTAGTAACGTTGAACAACAGATCGACCCATATAGACGTTATTATTTTATATGTGAAGGAAGAAATACCGAACGGTGGTACTTCGAAAAACTTATCGATATTAGAAAAACCTTGTCTATACACTCTAATATCGAAGTGGCTTATTTAGAAAAAACAGGAGAGGACGAAAATATATCTAATCCCAAAAGTTTAATTGAATTTGCGGACGCTCAAAAAAAGAATGGAAAAATAAAGTTTGATGCAAAGCACGATAAAATGATAGTTGTATTTGATGCGGATATTTTTGAATCACAGCAGAACAACTATGAAGAAATCTTAGAGCTTGGAAGAAAGCATAATATTCTTGGTGTTACAAATCCAAGCTTTGAGCTATTCTTGTTGTTACATTATGCCAATTCAGTAGATGAAATAATAATTCCAGACAGCGAAAATATTGTTAAAAATGATTGGGTCGGGAAGAACCAAAACAAAAGAAGATACATTGAGAATGTATTTCGTAAAAAAGCTAAAATGCGCCCAAAGACGAACAGTGCCATTGGCGAATTGGCATCGGATGTTCTTGTTGCTATTGAACAGGAGGCGAAAATCAATAACGATATTGTTAACTGTAAAGGTGTTGTAACTAGCAACATTGGAGGTATTATTCAGTCAATTATTGATGACCAATGCAATGATTAGAAATGAATTTTGTTTACATACTGTTATCGCATCAACGTTTATGAATTTAACCCAAATGACCATCGATGCATTGATATATTCCCACAAACAAAAAACGCCGTGGATATGACATTCATTCGCTCATCTCGAGCCAGACAGTTTGTGAAAACATATTGAAGCCTGGCAGAAATGCATAAATTTGTTGTTTGTTCCATTAAATTAAAATCTGCATTACATTTAATGACAGGGGAGTTCCCCTGTCATTTTGATATTATCCTTCGTTTGTTACAATAAAGGAAAACGAACGGAGGAATTGTTATGAATGCAAATATGGTGTATGGAATTCTAAGTAAAATGTCTGAGGAACTATCTTCAAACCAGATGAAACGGCTTCAGAAAGTGTTGTTTTTAGAAATGGAAAACAATCAGGAACAACAGGAAACAAGAGATAATCTGGATATAATGCAAACGTTTCTTGTGGCGAAAGAGATAGAAGGATGCTCGAAACGAACAATTGAATTTTACAAATATACAATAAGTGGAATGCTTAGTGTGGTAGATGTTCCGATAGCACAAATAGAAACAGAGCATATAAGAAATTATTTATCAATATTTCAGAAGAGAAATGACTGCTCAAAAACAACAGTAGATAATGTGCGACGTAATTTATCTAGTTTTTTTGCTTGGCTAGAGGAAGAAAATTTTATTTTGAAAAGTCCGGTTAGAAGGATTCACAAGATAAAAACTCCTAAGTTGGTGAAAGAAGTTATTCCGGATGAAGAACTAGAAATATTACGTGATGGCTGCGTTAAAATTAGAGACCTAGCTATGATTGAATTACTTGTATCTACAGGAATTCGAGTAGGCGAATTAGTGAATCTAAAAATAAGTGATATTGATTTTAATGAAAGAGAGTGCATTGTTTATGGAAAAGGTGATAAGGAGCGGAAGGCGTATTTTGATGCAAAAGCAAAACTTCATCTTCAGGAATATGTAGAGCAAAGGAAAGATGAGAGCGAATGGTTATTTGTATCTCTTAAATATCCATATGAACATTTAACTATAAATGGAGTAGAGTCCAGAATTCGAAGTATTGGAAAGAAATGTGAGGTTGGAAGAATCTATCCTCACAAATTTCGAAGAACCATGGCTACCAAAGCAATTGATAAGGGTATGCCAATTGAGCAGGTGCAACAATTACTTGGACATCAGCAGATTGATACAACTATGCATTATGCGATGGTTAATCAGAGTAATGTGAAAAATTCACATAGAAAATATATTTCGTAATTGTGATAAAAATACGCATTGTGTAAGTAGACGATATGTATTATGATAAATACACAATGAGTAAAAAAATGGAGGCACGTTATGGAGATTAAGGATCAGGTAAGAACCCTTCGCGAAAGTACAGGAATGAATAGAAAAGAATTTTGTACCTATTTTGGTATTCCATATAGAACGATGACAGAATGGGAGTTGGGTCATCGTAAGTTACCTGATTATGTACTGCGAATGATGACATATCAGGTTAAAATGGAAAAATTAGATCAGAAAGGGGACATTTCTAATGGAAAATGAATTGGTTCTTTTTAAGGACGGTGAAATTGAATTACAAGTAAATGTAGAATTGGAGAAAGATACCGTTTGGTTGACAGCAAATCAAATGGCACTGCTTTTTGAAAAAGATGAAAAAACAATTCGAAAACACATTAATAATATTTTTAATGATGATGAAATTGAACGTGAGAACAACACGCAAAAAATGCGTGTTGTTGGAGTAAAACAAAAAGTACCATTTTATTCGTTAGATGTTATTATTTCTGTTGGATATAGAGTAAAATCAAAACGAGGCATAGCATTTAGAAAATGGGCCAATTCCGTATTAAAGGAGTACATATTAAAAGGTTACGCAGTAAATAATAATCGCATAAGTCAGTTAAATGAGGTTGTGCGAATTATGAAGCGAACAGATCAGATGTTATATCAAAAATGAAATTTACATCAGATAGCGAATTGTTTGGTAACGAAAAAGATGATTCGTTTGCAGGTAGTATAGGAACAATATATCAGACCTGTTGCTGTGTTAGATCCGAATTTGTCGGATTTATATCAGTACTGAAAATGAGGTGTTGACATATTATCGTCACAAATTTATAATGCAAGTAAGCACTTGCATATGAGGCGAGATTATGTATGATAAAACGCAAGAAAAAATTATAGATGCAACAATGGAACTTGTTATACAAAAGGGATACTTGCTGACAACAACGAAAGAGATTGCTGAAAATGCTGGAGTTAATGAAAGCACGATATTCCGAAGGTTTAAAAATAAAAAAGAAATTATTTTGTCTGCAATGCAATTGGCAAAATGGAATCCTTCTTTGAAAGAAACTGATTTTCAAAGTACAGGAGACATAAGAAAGGATCTGATTTCTTTTTCTCAGGAATACATGAGAAAGGTTACACCACAGATGGTTAAGATTTCAATAGGATTGCGAGCACCAGAGTTGGTAAAAGAAACATCAAAAGGAATTTTACAAGTACCAATGACATTTAAGAAGGTGCTTGTGAATTATTTTGATGAATATTTACCTAATAAGTCAATTAGTTCTGAAAACTTGGCAATGCAGTTTTTATCAATGAATTTTGGCTTTGTGTTTCTAAAGGCATCATTTGGAAAGCAATTATCAGCTATTGAAGCAACGGATTACATTACAAATAGCGTGAATGTATTTATGAGTGGAATCAACAATATGTAATACTAAATATAAAAACTCCTGTGCATTAATTTTAATTTGATTCAGTGGTTATATGTGTTGGGGAGGTAGCATATGAGTTGTTTGTTTTGTGTAGAGGCAAGAGCGATTATCGCAGATGCAGACGAGGAGGGGACCAGGGATGAAAGTACATCAAGTCAAGATAGATTTTAATGTCACTGATCAAATTAAAAGATATGTGTATGTTTACTTAATTGAAGGAAAGTATTGTTATTTAATTGACTCAGGAGTAGCAGGCTGCCAACATATAATCATTGAACGGATACATGAAATAGGGAAAGAATTATCAGACTTGCGGGGCATCTTTCTTACACATGCACATCCTGATCATATTGGAACAGCAGCATGGTTTAAGGAGCAAACTGGGTGCAAGATATATGCAAGTAAAGGAGAAATGCCCTGGATAGAGGATATTGACTTACAATTTAAGGAACGTCCAATTCCGAATTTCTACAAATTAGCAGGAAAATCGGTTGCAATAGATCAACAAGTAAAAGATGGAGATGAACTCGCGTTAGATGAGGCTTTTTCATTTAAAGTGATTGGAACCAAGGGCCATTCTATTGATGAAGTATCATACAAGGCAGAAGACTCATTATTCATTGGAGATAGCGTACCGGTAAAGGGAGATATACCTATTTATGTTGATTGTAATGAAAGTATTCGAAGCCTAAATAGAATTAAAAGCGAAAAATCATGTAAATGGTTTTATCCAGCCTGGGATTATACCTATGATTCATCAACTGTGCTAGATAAAATCGAGGATGCCAATCATTTGATTCATCTAATTGATCTTACGGTTAAGAAGAGTCAGAAAAAAATGGATGATAAATCAGTAATTGTAAATAGTGTGTGTGAGATACTTCATAATCTAAGATTAGCTGACAATCCATTGTTTGCAAGAACCATTGAAAGTCATATGGACTTACGGAGATTCAGTTGCCTGTAGAGTAAGGAGAGAGGATAAGCGGTGGCTTTTGATTTTAAGAAAGAGTTTAAAGAATTTTATATGACTTTTCAGGGACATTATGGAACCATTTAGGGACGAACTTTGAAATGCAGGTAATCCTGTTGTAAAATAGTAAAATTAAAGTTGCAATTATTGAATAGAAAAGGGAAATGAGCGCGTGAATGGGAGGGCAGACGTTGTTGAAAATAGCGATTGCAGATGATAACGAAGAATTATTAGATATTGTACAGAAAGAAATAGACGCGTGTATCACGGTACCGACGACAATACAAAAATACAGTAATCCAGAATTATTGCTGTATGATGTACAGGATGAGTGTCCCTTTGATGTGTATATGCTGGATGTGGAAATGCCGGAGATCAACGGTCTGAATTTGGCGAAGAAGATACGGAGCATGCAGGAAGATGCCTGTATTATTTTTCTTACATCCCACCCGGAATTTGCGCTGGCCAGTTATGATATTCATATACAGGCACATCAATACATATTGAAGCAGAAGATGCATGAACAGCTGCCGCTTATTATGCAGGATGTGGTGGAGAAGATGCATGAAAAAAAGTATTATACCATACAGACGCAGGTGCGCTTTTCGAAGGTTGACTGCGAAGATGTTCTATATATCTACAAAGATGGGAAAAATGCGGTAATTGTTACTGGAAAAGAAGAGTACCGGGAGAGGAAAACCCTGGAAAAGACTGTAAAGGACATGCAGATGCCGGAATTGGTTTTTATTGAGAGAGGCTATGTGATCAATATTTTCCATATCCGCCATATTCGAACCAATGTGATTGAGATGGATAACGGGAAAGAACTGTTTATCAGCCGGAAAAATATTAAAAAGGTAAAAGAACAGGTGAACCAATACTGGAGCAAAAATCTATGAATATAATCATACAGATATTGCAATTTTTGGCGACAATCATAGAGATTGGGACTGCCTTCGGGTTTTACTACTGGCTTATGGGGACAAGACCCCATAGAAAATGGAAATGGATTGTAATAGGGTCTGTAGTAGCAATACTCAGTTTGTTCTATTTTTATAATAGACAATTCTGGTATTTTTCCAATGCTTTCATTATCAGTAATACAGTTTTTGTGTGGATCACCATATGCCTGGTGGAACGGAAAAACTATTTGCGCTCTATAGGCATGGTTTTTGCCTTCTTTTCCTATATAGGTCTGCTCCATGTATTTTATGGTGATTTGGCAATGCTTCTTTTGGCAGATGACAAGGTACAGATGGAACGTTTTTATTTTGGTCAGGGAGACTGGCTGAGAATAGCCGGCTATACTATGAGTTTATTGACGATAGTCCTTATATTCCTGGTCATCAGAAAGCGAAGAAATATGATACGGCTGTGGATTGGAAAATGGGCATTATTGATCTATGGCATTATTCTATGGTGTGCATCAACCTGGGCACAGGGGCATTTAGTGATGGATAACTATGCAGAGGGAGAAGACATAGTTGTTCTCGTAGAAAAATATAAACAGCTTTTTAAGAGTACCTCCTACAAAGAAGGTGTGTATATCGTTGTGCTGGTACTGATTCTTATACTGGTGTCCTTTCTGCTTTTTTCCATACTTTTCAATTATTATATGACCGGGCGGGAATTACAGATTATAAAAGAGAAGAACGACATGTGGAAAACAAATTATACCGAGATGAAAAAAGTATATGAAAACAGCTTATATACCTACCATGATTTTAAAAACCATATGGTAGTATTACGGAAATATATTTCAGACGAAGATATGGACAGCGCCCGGGGATATTTAGATAAAATAATAAAGCCGTTGGATGAACTGAATCAGTGTATCTGGTGTCAGAATGAAATCGTAAATCTGGTTATTAATACAAAAATCCTGGAGGCAAAAAAGCAAAACATTTCATTTCAGGTAGATATACAGGATATAGGGCTGCAGATCGAAGAGTATGATTTGTACTGCATTTTATCGAATCTGCTGGATAATGCCATAGAAGCCTGTGAAAAAATGACAGAAAAAACACGTTGGATCCATATAAAAATGCATGAGAATAATCTGTCTGTGATTATTAAAATAGCAAATAGTATAGGAAGTGAACCTGTAAAAATCGCAGGAGAATATGTATCCCATAAAGCTGCAGGACATGGATATGGAATCAAATCAGTCAGGCATGCTGTGGAGAAGAATGGCGGTATTATGAACTGCGATCATGATGCCGGGCAGTTTGCTGCAACAATAACTTTTTTTAGGTAAAGTATTGCTATTAACAGTTTATAGGGAGAGGTAATGAAAAAATATGTATGGAAGAAAACGCTGGCTGCTTCGTCTATGATGTTAATTGCGACAATGCTCTGTTCCTGTGTCCCTACGCCGGATGTCCCTCCTGTGATAAGCAGGGCGCAGGGGCTGCCGGAGGGGACGGCTATTTCTGCTGTCACAGACCAGGAGCCAAAGGTTCTTGACGTGCCTGCCAGATGGAGCGAGATCATGGACCGGAATGAGGGAAAGATACAGATACAGGCGGACCTTGCCATTACTCTGGAGCCGGTCATCAATACCCCGGTCTATGAGTTCGCACAGACGGAATTTTCTGCGGAGCTGCTGTCTGGCCTGTGCAGTTATTTTTCCAGGGGGCAGAAGCTATACCGCGCGCTGCCCATGACAAAGGAAGAACTGAAGGTGCAGTACAGGAAGATGGAAGAGAAGAAAGGGGATTTTTCTTCCGGCTCCTACTATCTTGCTGAGAAAATGAGACGGTTGGAGCAGCTGATAGAAGAGGCACCCGAAGTAAAGCCGGAAAAGACCTATGTGTAGCCTTCCTTTGGAAAGATGGAACAGGCCGGGAATGAACGGCCTTACACAGATATGCGGTCAGACTATCTGTTTGACAGTGAGAAAGAAACCTCCTTTACGGCAGGGGTGGAAACGAAAGAAACGGTGGAGCCTGTGATCCGGGCCACGTCTTATGAAAAGGATGCAGGC
>JAQUWF010000131.1 GCA_028692975.1 Lachnospiraceae bacterium | reverse complement strand
ATTATTTACAAACTGTTCACACATTAGGCCACTACATCTCAGGTTTTTCACTTGACATGCTGCAAACAGGGCGTTTCAGGACTTGTTTTGTCTGTTTTCATTGATTTCGGTCGAAAGACGGGTTAAATAAATTATTAGTATCTAAGTTTTTGATACCTGTAGTCCCGTTTTCATATAAGAAGAAAACATCCTTGTTATATAAGTATTGAATCAATGAATATAAAAAAGTTGAATGATAATCTTTTTCAAACGAGAGGGCTCTACAGAAATTGGTACAAATTAAAGGTTTTTCATAACTGTTAACCAATTCACGTGTAATTAAAGCTGTTCGTCCTGTGGATTGAGTAGGACTACCTCCAGAAATTTCAATTATTATTTGTCCTGCCGAAAGCCTTTTCTTTTCTAAATTCTTCTTAAGAATGAATCTTGTTGGTGGCTTTCCTTTCTTGCCAGTAGCAATTTCTGGAATATCAGCGCCTCTAAAGATGATTACTTCCTCAGTATAATTTCCTTGCTCTGTTTCTTTTCCCCAGTCACCGCCTAATGTATCTGCTATCAACTCGCCAATTGTCCCAACTTTCCAGCCCTTAGGAATCTTACCTAACTCGCTGTCTTCAAATTCATCTTCTTGAAATGGTTCAAAATCAACAAACCAACTTTTGAAAATTGATTGTGCCGTTTCCTGAAGATTCTTGTTTATCCGGCTGTTAATGTCAATTTTCTCATCTAGGCAAGATAAAGTATCGGCTACTGATTTTTGAATTTTCAAAGGGGGTAATTCAATTTGTTGCTTCTCAAAACCATTTTTGGTTAAATGCCCCATAACACTTCCATGAATACCTGATAACATCCTGTCTTTCGAAAAGATCAGCCAATAGTACAAATATTGTTTATTGACTATATCAGAAGGTATTAACTTCCATATATGATAGTGATATATTACCTTACCACCATCCCATATTTTCGGTCCAAATGATGCTGACCATGCATATAGTAAATCACCATTGTCGCAGTACTTATTTGCTTCTAACTCTAAGTCAGAATAATACCATTTATCACTTGAGAAAAAGTTACCAACCCTAAGAACCGTGTACTTGCCCTTATCCAATAATTCTTCTTGTTTATAAGCTCTACCATTTATTACTGTACAAATATCACTAAACATATATTTCTGTTTAAATTCACCCATTTATATACTCCTTTGCGTATCCTGTTTTAAATGCATATATTGCTTCTTCCATGCTCTTGAGGGTTTTTTGCAAATATTATCCTCACTTGTAAATGCACAGATATCTAACAAGCAATTGTTAATACAAATATCTGGATTAGTATGCCTACACCCAAAAGTATATTTTTCTGTATCCTTTTCATGCAAAGGAGCGTTAAAAGGCATTTTTAAATTTTTGCTATATGTCATACCCTATCGCCCCCAGTCTTTGCTTAATCTCCTCCTCAAGATGGTGTGATTTTGCAAACAGCTCAACAAGTTCCTCCGTAAGCCTTGTCATTTTCTCATGAAATGGTTCGCCATTATCTTCAATCTTTTCAAGCCCAACATATCTTCCAGGTGTCAAGATATACTCATGACTTCTAACCTCTTCAACAGAAGCAGATTTGCAGAATCCCAGTATATCTTCATATTCTTCCTTGCCATCACGCCAGTTATGGTAGGTATCATATATTTTTTTTATTTCCTCATCGGTTAATTCCCTATGTTTTTTTGTTTCCATGTATCCCATTTTTCGTGCATCAATAAACAGGATTTTATCCTTCCTATTTTCTCTCTTCTTGGAAATAAACCATAGGCAAACCGGTATAGTTACGTTATAAAATAAATTCGATGGCATGGTTATAATACAGTCAACAAGTCCCGCTTCAATGATATTCTTTCTGATTTCAGCTTCAGCTTTTGTCGAAGTACTCATAGATCCGTTGGCTAATACAAAGCCTGCAACACCAGCTGGAGATAATTTGCTGATAATATGCTCTATCCAGGCGTAGTTCGCATTGTTAGCAGGTGGAATTCCATACTTCCATCTGGCATCGTCCTGGATTAAAGTATAATCGCTGACATTGAAGGGTGGATTTGCTAGTACAAAGTCTGCTCTCAAATTCTTATGCAGATCATTACCAAAGGTGTCAGCATCTCTTTCACCCAAGTTACCATCAATACCACGAATAGCCAGGTTCATTTTGCAAAGTCTCCAGGTAGTTGCAGTGAACTCCTGTCCAAAAATATGAATGTCATCTTTTCGTCCGCGATGCTCTTCAACAAATCTTTTAGACTGTACAAACATACCTCCTGATCCGCAGCATGGGTCGTATACCCTGCCTTTAAAAGGCTCTATCATTCCAACCAGTAGTTTAACGATAGTAGGTGGGGTGTAGAACTCGCCTTCGCTGGAGCCAAATTTCCCTAAGAAGTACTCATATACTCTTCCAAGAATATCCTGGGCCTTTGCTGCCTTGCTTCCCAAGTTGAAAGAGAAAAGGTCTATTAATTCTCCAAGCTTTGTTTTATCGAGTTCTGGTCTGGCATAATTCTTTGGCAACACGCCTTTAAGGTTTTTATTCTCTCTTTCGATAGCAATCATTGCATCATCAATAATCTGGCCAATGGTACTCTGCTTTGCGCTCTTCTTAATAAATTCCCACCTTGCACTAGGCGGTACAAAGAAAACATTGTCTTCAAGATAGGCATCTCTGTCCTCTTCAAACCCATCACCTTCAGCAACCAATTCATTATATTTTTCCTCAAAGCTGTCTGAAATGTATTTCAAGAATATAAGTCCCAGTATTACTGCCTTATAATCAGATGGCTGAATATTTCCCCTCAGTTTATCTGCCATCTCCCATAATTTGTTTTCAAATTCTAAATTCACTGCCATTTTCTAAACCCTCCTATAATAATTCGTTATATATTTTATCTTTTATATTCGACCATCTCGCCTCTGCCTTTTTGATGGTCTCTTTGTATACTTTCAGCTCCTCGTTATACTGATTAATCATCTCTTGCTGCTTATTTATCGTAAGCAATGGAATTTCCATTTCCATGATATCAGAGTAGTTAATATTCATAATCGTAGTACCACGCTGAAAACTTTTAATAATAGCCAAACCAACAGGGCTTTCAAAAAAAATCTTGATAAACTCTCCTTTGATCATTTCCTTAGGCCTAATCACAATCAAGTTTGCTGAAGCAATAATGGTTTTATCCTGGGTTTCAAACACAGCAGATTTTATTGCTGTACCTCGGCAGGATAGGACCACATCACCTGTTGTCAGTTCATAGCGTTTAACCTTGCGTTCTTCCTCATCAATGGTATCCATATCCCGGTAGTCAATCTCTCCATTTTCAATGTTAGAAATGTTAAGCACCGAAATATTTCCCAGCGAAGTATCTTTCTTTAATATGGATTTACCTCTGAATACCTCTGCTATGTCTTTAAGCTTCACTTTTTGAAGATTTGAGTTTTTAAACAATTGAATGTTCTCATCGTCTTCTGCTAATAATAGCTCAATGCGCCAGTCCTCATGGGCTAAGAATTCTTTAGTAGATATGGACTTCTTATCTTTTATTTCGATGTCTTTCTTTCCAATTTCGAATGTCCCTATTTCTATTTTTGCTTTGCGCTCGGTTGAAACAGAAAATAAATAAGTCTTAACAGCTGTTGCCGGTCTAAAAGTCCCTTCCGGCAAAATGTAGATACTCCCTACATTAAAGTTTTCAGTAATGTACGACCGTAATTTTTCATATCCCATTCCAGCAAAAGTTATCTTAGCTGGCACAATAATGTCCAGAGTACCCTTCTTATTCAGGTGATACAACATATTTTCTATTGCAATACCATCACTGTCCCTTGTAAAAAATTCTTTGCTTAGTTCCTCAGGCCTATGTCCAAAGACCGGCAGTGAATAAATATAATCAAAGCTTTCATCTGTCAGGCACTCTGTATATATGGACTCGAACCGAATTCGAATGTTTTCATTTTCACCAAATGCCAACTGTAGAAGAATATGCATGGGTTTGTATTGTGTTGTTAATGTGATTTTAATTTCAGGAATCAGATTGATCATTTCCCTGAGTCCAGCTAAATGCTTTTCAGCTTCAGTTATAAGAATACTCTCCGGCTTAAGCTTTTTAATTCTTTCACTGATATATCGGCTTAGATATACAGGCGAAATAATCGTACCCATGCGGTCATTCTTATAAATTTCCAATGTAAAATCTATGAGATCAATATCTTTTAAGGCTTCATAGATATTTATAAAGTCAGCTCTATCAGCAGGAAAGAAGCCCAACTCATCTTCCGTGGTTTTTTTCATGAGCTGAAAAAGCTTCTCTTTGTCTGATAGGATATTTGAGTTTTCTTCTATCTTCTTCAACGTCATTTTTACACGCAACATTTCCTTGAGCAGCTGCTCTCTGGAAGATATCTGCCTTTGATACAAGACATTTAATGCTGAATCAATATTTGTATTCACTTTGACCCTCCTCTCCTTGCTATTTTGATATTATCATTATACTTCTCAATTATTTAGTATGTCAATACTAAATAATGCATTTTGCTAAAAGGTTCTTTCTTTTGCCAAACGGTTAAACCCTATCAGCAAAACTCTACACCGTTTTTCTGCTCTCCAACAAATATAAAAACGATAATTTCCTTAAAACACACCAGAAATACAAACTCAGGTTGCAAACTCAAATTAAAAACAGCCCTTGAAAATGCCGTAAATAAGCCATTTTCAAGGGCTGCGTTGTTTATTTTTTCTCCAGCAGAACCACCGTCTCAACATGCTCCGTCCAGGGGAACATGTCCACCGGCTGTACGGACTGAATCCGATAGACAGGCTTTCCGTCTGCTGTTTCACCCATCGAATCGTGCCCTGCTTCGCCCACCGGTTCACCCCCCGCATCGCCTGCCGAGCCATTCCCCGCAGCGTTTGTCCGTTCCCCGCACAACACTTTCAAATCCCGGGCCAGCGTGGACGGATTGCAGGAAACATAGACGATTCTGTCCGGCTGCATTTCCAGGATGGTCTGCAGCAGGGTGGCATCGCAGCCCTTGCGGGGTGGATCCACAATGACGACATCGGCCTTCACGCCCTCGGCGTACAGGGCGGGCACCACGGTTTCCGCCGTGCCCGCATGAAACGCCACATTTTCCACGCGATTGCGCCGCGCGTTCTCTTCGGCGGACTCCACGGCTTCCTCCACCACTTCCACCCCGATGACCTGTTTGGCCTTGCGCGCGGCCAGCAGTGATATGGTGCCGATGCCGCAGTACAAGTCGAAAACCGTCTCTGTCCCAGTGAGCGCAGCCGCTTCCAAGGCTTTGCGATACAGGGCCTCCGTCTGCTCCGTATTGACCTGGAAAAAGGAGAGCGGTGTGATTTCAAAGGTTATGCCGCCCAGCTTTTCGAGCAGCACCGGGCTGCCATGCAGGATGAAGTTTCGCTGTCCCAGCACCACGTTGCCAGCCTTTTCATTGATATTGAGCACCACGCCGACAAGTCCGGGCACCTCCGCGCGCAGCCGGCTCACCAGCTTGTCCGCATGCGGAATCCGGTCTTTCGCGGAAACCACCATGGCCAGCACTTCGCCGGTCTGTGTGCCCACACGGCAGACAATGTGCCGGAGGACGCCTTTGCCGCTGGTTTCATCGTACACGGGAACCTGATGCGCTTCCGCCCAGGCCAGCACCGCGGCCCGCACCTTCTCTGTCGAGGGATGTGTAATCCCGCACGCCGAGGCGTCCACCAGCTCATGACTGCGCCGGGCATAAAAGCCGGCGATGGGACGCTTGCCTGTATGTCCCACAGGATATTGGGCCTTGTTTCGGTATTTGAAAGGGTGGTCCATACCGAGTACCGGTGTCACCGCCACATCCGCCAAACCGCCAATCCGCACCAGGCTGTCCTGTACCACCTGCCGTTTGAACCGCAGCGTCTCCGGATAACTCATGTGCTGCAGACTGCAGCCGCCACACCGCTTGAATACAGGACAAAAAGGCTCCCGTCGTTCCGGGCTCGCCTCCTCGAACGTCTGTACCCGTGCCACGGCATAACTGGACGCCACCTTGATGAGCCGTGCCGTGACACGCTCTCCGGGCAACGCACCCTGCACAAAAACCGCCATGCCATCAAGCCGGGCAACCCCCATCCCCTCATGGTTCATGGCATCCACATGAAGCTCCACGTCATCATTCTTGAAGTGGGGCCATTTGGCACGCCTGTTGTCTGCACGCACATCCTGCTTGGCAGGTGTGTTTCCCAAATGCGATTCCTGGTTGGCAGGCGTGTTGTCCGAATGCATATCCTGATTGTCGCGCGTGGCTGATTGATTCATGATGTCCTTTCCCGACGCGTCGGATTCCCGAACGTCCATCCATGGTGTGTGACACGGCGGCCATCCAGCCGTGGCGTGTCAGACCGCATATTCCTCCAGAATGGCCTGCAGTCTCCCGGCCGCCTCTTCCAGCACCGTTTGCAGGCGTTGTGCTTCTTCCCGCTGCCGTTGGCCTTCCTGCAGGGTTTTCGCCACCCGGCGCTCCTCGGCATCCCACATCTTTTCCTGATGCTCGAACACGCCCAGCAGGGCCAGCATCTCCTGATTCACGTCGAGCTGCAGCGCGCCGGTATCCGCATACTCCGCCAGGTTGTCGACCACCTGGCGCACCTGTTCGGTGATATCCGCCAGTGAATCATCCAGTCCGGCCATACGTCGGGCCCCCTCCTCAACAGTCGCAACCCCGGCATCCATCCCGGATACCGTTTCGGTGATGCGATGCTGGATCTCCCCAAGCTGCTTGCGGATTTCCGCAGCCGCCTTCGCGCTGGCATCAGCGAGCTTTCGAATTTCATCCGCGAGCACCGCGAAGCCACGCCCGCCTTCCCCCGCCTTTGCCGCTTCGATGGCGGCATTGAGTGCCAGCAGGTTGGTGCGCTTGGCAATCTGGGTGATGGTGGCGGCGACATCCACAATTTTACCGGAGGATTGTTCCAGGGTCTCCATTTGGCCGGCGATGTCGCGAACCGTGTTGGATGCCTTCAGGATGACCTCCCTGGCTTCCGCCGCTTCCGCCTGGCTGCGCACGGCGGCCTGTTCCAGCGCGCCATCTGACGCATGCGTCTGCTGCGCCTTGCGCGTCGCAGGGTCCAACTGCGCCTTGTGCGTCGCAGTGTCCAACTGCGCCTTGTGCGCCGCGGTTGTCTGGCGTGCCCTGTTCGATGCCTGCGATTGCTGTGCCAGCTGATGCTTCGCCTGACGGCCGGACTCCTTGCCCTTTTTCAGCATCTCCTGCAGGGTGCCGCCCAGCTCCGACAACAGCAGCCGGTTTTCCTCCAGTTTTTTGGCATGTGCCTCCCGCAGTGAGCGGA
>JAQUWF010000130.1 GCA_028692975.1 Lachnospiraceae bacterium | reverse complement strand
CTGCACAAGCGGGTTCGTTTTCTTTTTGTCACTATTCTTTTATATGACAGATTTCTTTCACCTGCCGCAGATTCTGTATCTCATAATCAATGCGCAGGCCTTTCTCATTGACTGCGTGCTGCGGATTGTACCAACAGCAGCGTATGCCAGCGTTGTTGCCACCCTGCATATCACTGGTCAGAGAATCCCCCACGATCATTACTTCAGCTTTCTCATAAGTCCCGATTTGTTTCCAGACACTGTCGAAAAACGTAATGTTTGGTTTTTCTGCTCCTACTTCATCTGAAATAAACACCCCGTCAAAGAGTTTGTCATACCCGGCCAGTCGCATCTTCCTTGTCTGGGTAAATCTGCTGCCATTTGTGACTACATACTGCCGCACTTTTCCTTTCAGATCCCGGATAATCTCATACCCATAATCCTGAAAGAAAATCTTCTCACTTAAATATACCTGATACTCCTTGTTCAGTTCCCCTATCCGATCCATGGGCAGGTGCTCTCCCCTTAAGAATTCTTCGTATCTTCCGCGGAAGACCTGCTCCTTCGTCACTTCGCCCCGCTCCAGCATCTCCCAGTATTTCTTATTAATAGCCGAATACCTGGCAAGCATCTCATCCGTACATTCCCCAAATCCAAAGGAAGCAAAACATTTCCGTACCGCATACCGTTCTGCTGCACCAAAATCCAACAGGGTTCCATCGATATCCCATAAAATCACTTTTATCATATCTATTACAACTACCCTTTCCAGTTTTTCTTGTGTTCATCAGTATAGCATATTCTTCTTTCATTTTATATTTTTTTATGGCGATTTTAGATTTCCTTTAGAAACTTCCCGTTTTCTTGATTTCAGGGACATATTTTCTACACATTTCTCCTGTATAGTATTACTTAGATAGATGAAATAACCACTCACTATCTCCCCCCTCATTTAAAAAGAAAAGCGAACCTGCACAAGCGGGTTCGTTTTCTTTTTGCTCTTATTTAATTAAATTAATCTGGATAACGCTGCCTCGTCTCCCACCAGTGTCACATCGTTGTGCATCTGGAGGATGGAAGCCGGTACCTGAGGTGTGACCGGTCCCTGGAAAGCCTGTTTTACGATCTCAGCCTTATCCGCACCACTTACTACCACCAGGATTTTCTTCGCCTGCATGATGGTTTTGATGCCCATGGTCAATGCATGGCGCGGCACTTCATCGATGCTGTCAAAGAGTCTGGAATTTGCCTGAATGGTGCTTTCCTTCAGATCTACCCGGTGTGTTCCTTTCGCAAAAGCCTCATCCGGCTCATTAAATCCGATATGGCCATTGTGACCCAGCCCCAAAAGCTGCAGATCCACGCCGCCAAGTTTCTGAATAATCTCATCATAGTGAGTACATTCCTCTTCAATATCCGCAGCAGCACCGTTGGGAAGATAGGTGTGCTCCGGGGCGATATTTACATGAGAAAACAGATTTTCATTCATAAAATACCGGTAACTCTGAGGATGTGTCCCCTCCAGTCCCTGATATTCATCCAGATTTACGCTCGTTACTGCTGCAAAATCCAGATCACCTTTCTCATACCATTCCACCAGCTGCCTGTAAGTCCCAATGGGGGATGACCCTGTTGCCAGACCCAGCACGCAGTCTGGTTTCATAATAATCTGTGCTGATATAATATTCGCTGCCTTACAGCTCATTTCATCATAATTGGCTGCCTTATATATTTTCATAGGATTTCCTTTCACAAAACTACATTTTATTATTTTCCACGCTGCATGAGATAATGAACGGCTCCCACCAGTCCTGCCTGATTGCCCAGGGCGGCGCGCTCCACACGCAGATTCTTGCCGAACTGGTACATAGCGCCCTCAAGCACTGCCTTTCGCACCTTCGCTACGAACAATTCTTCCTGGGTACTCACACCGCCTCCGATGAGAATAAGTTCCGGATTGAAAATATGGGTCAGACTTACCAGACCGGCTGCGATATCCTGTATCCAATCATCCACCACGGTGCAAATCTGCTCATTCCCTTTTTTCACCAGATCAAAAATCACTTTTCCGTTGACATCCTCCGGCTTTAGATCCGGCATGCCCTGCACAGGCATGCTTTCCCGCACCCGGCGGATCAGGGCTGTCATGGAGGCATACTGCTCATAGCAGCCTTTGTTTCCACAGGTACAGTCCCGCCCACGGCGATCAATGGAGAAATGTCCCAGTTCACCGGCAAATCCATGTGCGCCAAGAAGAACCTGATTATTGACCATGATACCACCGCCAATACCGGTCCCTACGGTAATCACGATCAGATTCCCGCAGTTCTTCCCCGCACCGATCCAGGCTTCGCCCAGAGCAACACAGTTGGCATCATTTACCACTGTCACAGGCAGACCAAACTGCTTTTCCAGAGACGCTTTGATCTGCGCCCCTTCCCAGTTTTTGATATTGCCGCCCACACCTGCTACGATGCCCTGCTCCGTATCGATCTGTCCCGTAGCCGAAACACCGATTCCCTGCAGATCCTCGCTTTGGGGCTGATGCAGTTCCACAAACTCCCGGCTGGTCCGCAGCACGGTCTCCAAAATAGGTGTCTTATATCCGTCAAATGCTACAGGATATTCCCCGCTGCATAAGACCTCACCTGTCTCTGTCACGATACCGTATTTCACTGCTGTTCCACCGATATCAATTCCTAAATATTTCACAGAATCACCTCGTTTATCAAGCATTGATTGCTTTCATGAATCTTTCCGCGATCTCCAGCGGACGTGTGATGGCGCCGCCTACTACAATAGCATATGCGCCCGCATCCAGCATTTCTCTTGCCTGCTGTGGGGAATGGATTTTTCCTTCCGCGATAACTGGAATATCCACCGTTTCCAGCAGTCTCTTTACCAGGGCATAGTCCGGTCCGTCCACCTTTGGTGAGTAGGGCGTATAGCCGCTCATGGTGGTGCTGATCATATCTACGCCGCATTTCCATGCGTTGACTGCTTCCTCATAGGTAGAAATATCTGCCATAAGAACAATGTCCGGATACTTTTCTTTGATCTGGGCAATGTATTCGTTGATGGTCGTGCCATCCCCTCTGGTGCGCAGGGTACAGTCCAATGCAACAATATCTGCCTCCGCTTCTACCAGTGCGTCGATCTCTTTCATGGTAGGAGTAATGTAAGAATCATAGCCCTCGTAAACCTGCTTGATCAGTCCGATTACAGGAAGATTGGTCTCTTCCTTGATTGCTATAACGTCACGGATGCTGTTGGTGCGGATGCATTTGGCTCCGGCCCGCTTCGCTGCCCGCGCCATGAGATACATAATAGACTTCTCCTCCACATAAAGCGGCTCTCCTGGAAGTGCCTGGCAGGAAATGATCATGGTTCCCTTTATATCTTTGAAAATATCTTCTTTTTTATAGCGCATGACAATCCCTCTTTCTACGTAACTGTTCAGTACCTGACCAGTTACCTTTCTACTATTTTATTTTGGACAGCCGGGCCTGGGCCCCCGCTGTCCTGCATCGTTTCTTATTTATATTTTGCTACTGCCTCACGAATCATAGCTGCACAGCGCTCTACCTGCGGCATATCTTCCGCAGCCAGCGGTGCCAGCGGGCTTCTTACGCTGCCCAATTTCATGCCGTCATTGATCTCCAGGATCTTTTTCATAACCGCATACAGATTTCCTTTGCATGCACACATTGCATAAATAATCTCGTCTGCCTCATACTGGATCTCACGAGCTGTCGCAATATCACCGGTTTCCACAAGACTCTTGATCTTTAAAAACAATTCCGGCATAACTGCATAAGTTCCGCCGATACCGCCGTCTGCGCCCATAGCAAGACCGCTGACCAGCTGCTCGTCCGGACCGTTGAATACTACATGGCCCTCGCCCGCTTCTGCCTTGAACATCTGAATATCCTGTACCGGCATAGAAGAATTCTTCACGCCGCGTACCCGTGGGTTTTTCAGCATTTCCTTTAGCAGAGGCATAGTCAGTGCAACACCTGCCAGCTGTGGAATATTATAGATAATAAAATCTGTGTTCGGTGCTGCTGCGGAAATGGTATTCCAGTATTCTGCAATAGCATAATCCGGCAGATGGAAATAAATAGGTGGAATAGATGCGATAGCATCTACACCAAGGCTCTCTGCATGTGCCGCCAATTCACAGCTGTCTGCTGTGTTGTTGCAGGCTACGTGGGCAATGACTGTCATCTTGCCCTTTGCCACCTTCATGACATGCTCCAGTGTTTCCTTACGCTCTTCCTTACTCTGGTAAATACATTCTCCGGATGATCCGCAGACATACACTCCCTTTACACCCTTATCCAAAAGATGCTGGGTGAATTTCTCTGTTCTCTCTCCACTGATTTTTCCATTCTCGTCATAGCACGCATAAAATGCCGGGATAATTCCCTGATATTTTTCTACACTCATTTTTATCCTCTTTTCTAATCTGTTATAGGTTTATTATTTACTTTGACTTTTACAACGATTTTCTTCACTGCTACAGGTTCCGCCGCACGTATTTTCACCATGTGTGCATCACTGGGGAATGCAATGAAAAAGTGGCTCTCATCCATAGGGAGCCAGACTTCTGTCTCGCCCTCATAGCCCCAAAAATCCGTCTTTGGATCACATGCATTCTGTTTCATGCTGCTTATATCCGAAACACCGATTTTCTCCTGGCCTTCCAACAACACATGAATATCCAGGTAATCCCTATGTGCTTCAAAAAATCCTTCTTCTTCCGGGACGGTCTCATATTCCATACAGTTAATGTAGACCACATCGCCCCGTACTTCGTTTCTCCCCACGAACAGATCTTCTGGTCTCATGTTATCCAGATAATCAATAGCCGTATCCAGATACACAGATATTCCCCTGTATCTCTTCAGGTCTGCTAATTTTCCATAAATCATATGCTGCTCTCCTTATCTCGCCTTCCACACTGCAGTTATATCCTGCTCTTCTTTCTGAATCAGAATCTGCATGGCACAAGCCGGATTTTCCTGGGGATAATCCCTGCGGTAATGGGAGCCTCTGCTCTCTTTTCGAAGCAGCTGTGCCCGCAGGATTCCTATTGCCAGCGAAAGTCTGCCCTCCAGAGCCCTTGCCTGCACTGCATCTTCCACATTGGCTGTTTCCTCATGGCACAGCAGATGCTGCATTTCCTGCAACTCTTGAATCCCTTGTTCCAGTTCTTCACCCTGCCGTATGAGGAACCCGCATCGGGACATAATCTCCTGGATACGTGCATCCAGATGCCCCTTTTGGGGAATATCCCAGAGCTGGATTTGTGCCTCACTGCACGGCTGTACCTTTTTTTGTTCCAGATACTGCACCGCCGCCTGTCCGCATCTTCTGCCGAACACAAAACCATTGACCGTAGATAACCCGCCAATGCGGTCCGCTCCGTGCATACCTCCAGTGGCTTCCCCGCAGGCAAACAAGCCGTCTACGCCTGTCTTCCCATATTCATCAATCTGTATCCCGCCGTTGGCGGCATGGGCAAACATGCCGATGTGCGTGGTCTGCTCTGGGGTAATTCCTTTTTCCTGTTCCAGCCAGTCGAAATACGTTTTGACGAACTCCGGCATTTGTTCTTTTAATTCTTTGCCATACTGGACTGCCAGACCGAATTTCCCTGCATTTTCCATGAGAAAATCTACTTCTCTGGATGCCAGGCGGCTGGTAAATGGTCCATATCCGCTGCGTTGTTCCAGAAGATCCTGTTCACACAGGCCGGAAAGATCCACATAGCGAAATGTCTTTTCATTAAAAACCGTATTGGTACACGGTTCTATGTATCCCGGCATCATCTGCAGAAACTCCATATTCACCAGTTTCGCCCCATGCTCCAGGGCAAGGGACTGCCCGGTTCCCAGGATATCGCTGGTGGTAAGGCGCCGCGCATACAGGCCGCTGTAGCCTCCCGTAGCCAGCACCACCGCCCCACAGGCAATGTATTTTAATGTGCCTGCTTTGTCTTTTACAATGACTCCGCAGATGCGCTCATCCTGTTGGACCAGTTCCACCAGTTCCTGCTCCGGGCACTGGATCACGTGGTTTTGCTCCAGCATCCGCCCGAAGGCTGCTCTTGCTTCTTTTGCCAGTATTCCATTCCACTGCCTGTGTTTGTGATCAAAACATGGTATAAATTCTTTCTGATCCTTCTGTTCGGCCTCGGTCAGATTCAGCCCCTGCTCCTTGAGCCAGGCTATGGTTGGGCGCATATGTTCCACGAAAGTCCGCACCATACGCTCCTGGGCCATGCCGCAGCCCACCCGCAGGATCGTCTGTACCATGTCCTCTTCGTCCGCCTCATTTTCCGGCGAAACTACACCAAGTCCCCAGGTCCCAGGGTAAAAACTGGAACCGGAAAAGATCTGGCTGCTGCTGGAAAGCATTACCTTTTTGTGACACTCCGCTGCGCTTATGGCAGCCATAAGCCCTGCAATACCGGCTCCTGCCACATATACATCACAGTTTGTGTCCTGTTTCATCGTAACCATATTTTCTCCTAGGATGTCTGGGTCGTCTCGTCATGAAGATGGCAGGCTACCATATGCCCCTCTACCCCTTTGTGTACCAGTGCCGGATCCTGTGTCTTACAGATATCCATACAATGTGGGCAGCGGTTGTGGAAAGCACAGCCGGAAGGTTTGTGGATCGGGCTTGGCACTTCGCCCTCCAGTACCTGTCTTTTCTTTTTCTTGTGAATATCCGGTACCGGTATGGCTGATAACAGCGCCTGAGTATAAGGATGCAGCGGTTCGTCGTACAATGCCTTGGAGTCCGCCACCTCCACAATATTCCCCAGGTACATAACCACGATACGGTCTGCCATATACTGCACTACAGACAGATCATGGGCGATAAACAAATAGGTCAGATTCAGTTCTTTCTGGATGTCCTTCATAAGATTGAGTACCTGGGCCTGAATGGAAACATCCAGTGCCGATACAGGCTCATCACAGATCAGAACTTCCGGCGTCACTTCCAATGCCCTGGCAATACACAGTCTCTGACGCTGTCCACCGGAGAATTCGTGGGGATAACGCATAAGATAATCGGGCTGGATATTTACCATTTTCAGCACCCGCTGCATGGTCTCCTCCCGCTCTTCCCTGGTGTTCATGCCATGGACCTTCAGCGGTTCCTCAAAGGAGGTATATATTTTCTTCTGTGGATTCAGCGCAGAGTACGGATCCTGGAAAACCATCTGTACCTTTTTCCGGAATTCAAACATCTCCGGTTTGCTGAATTTGGTGATATCCTTGAATTCGCCGCCATAGTTGAATTCCACCTGTCCGCCGGTAGGGTTTTCCAGCATCATAACGGTCTTGCCGAAGGTGGACTTGCCGCAGCCGGACTCGCCTACGATACCCAGGGTCTCCCCCTTGTACACTTCCAGATTCAGTCCGTCCACTGCCTTTACATGTCCCACCACCTTCTTGAACGCCCCCTTCGTGATGGGGAACCATGTTTTCAAATCTTTTATTCGAAATATTACTTCTTTGTTTTCATTCATATCAATCCACCTCCGGGAAGGTATCATATTTCAGGCAACGTACTTTATGACCCTCTGAAATTTCATATGCCGGTATATTCTTTTCTCT
>JAQUWF010000025.1 GCA_028692975.1 Lachnospiraceae bacterium | reverse complement strand
CATCTACAATAACCGCAATTACAATAATCATGCCTTTGACCATACGCTGTGCTCCCTGGGGAACGTTCAAAAGATTCATCCCATTTGCCACAACGCCGATAATCAAGGCTCCGATAATGGTTCCGACTAAAACTCCTTCGCCTCCCTCCATGGAAGTGCCGCCGATTACAACAGCTGCGATTGCATCCAATTCCGCTCCGTCCGCATTGGTCGGAACAGCAGAATCCAGTCTGGAGGTCAGTACGATAGCTGCAACACCACAGCAAAATCCGCTGATTACATATGCGATGCATTTTACCTTTCCTACATTTACGCCGGATAGTTTCGCGCAATTCTCATTACCTCCAATGGCATATATGTATCTTCCATATTTTGTATATTTAAGCACATATGCTGCTATCACAAACAAAACAACCATGATAAGAATTGTAAAAATCGGAATTCCCGCTACACGACCGGTAATCATTGCAAACCCCTGTGGAAACGTATAAATTGGCTGTCCGCCTGTTATCGTGTAAGCTGCGCCTCTGACAATGGACATGGTGCCAAGAGTCGCAATAAATGGCGGCAGTTTAAAGAATGTAATCAGAAAACCGTTAAAAAACCCAATTGCGCTTGCGCATACCAGTCCAATCAACAAGGCCACCGCCACAGGCATCCCAAGGCTCTTCATCAAAAGTCCCATAATAAGTCCTGAAAATGCAACCGTCGAACCGACGGATAAATCAATGCCTCCTAATAAAATGATAAATGTCATTCCTATTGCAATAATAAAATTAGTAGAAATCTGCTGGAATACATTCAATACATTATTCGGTGTCAGAAAGCTTCTGCTGGCGATTGTCAATACGACACATAACACGACAAATGCTGTCAGGATTCCCGCAATGCTATTTGTGGATTTCATCGTTTTCTGGTTTTTATTAACCTTTGTCTTCATCTGAGTTCCCCTTTCCTATTGTCCTTTTTCCGCTGTGTCGGCCACTGATTCCGTCGCCGTTGCAAATGTCATAATTCTTTCCTGTGTCGCTTCTTCGCAGCTCATTTCTCCATGTATACTACCTCTCGCCATAACAATAGCGCGATCACATATACCTAGCAGTTCTGGTATCTCAGATGTAATAACCAGTATTGCTTTTCCCTCTTTTGCGAGTGCATTAATAATGTTATAAACCTCTATCTTTGCCCCTACATCTATACCCCTTGTAGGTTCATCAAAAATCAATACGCGGCATTGTGACAACATCCATTTAGCTAACACCACTTTTTGCTGATTACCTCCGGAAAGATTGCCCACAAGCTGTTCTACGGATGGTGTCTTAATATTCAATTTCTCAACGTACGATTTTATGGTGTCCTTTTCCTGTGAGAGATTCAAATGGAATCCCCTGTTAAAATCATCAAGCGCAGCGAGTGTAATATTTTTTCCCACACTCAATTTTAAAACAAGGCCTTCTTCTTTTCTATCCTCTGTCACAAAACCGATTCCTGCTGCAATTGCATCTTTCGGGCTTTTTATTTTATACTGCTTTCCATCCACAT
Source organism: Lachnospiraceae bacterium (assembly GCA_028692975.1). GTDB lineage: Bacteria > Bacillota > Clostridia > Lachnospirales > Lachnospiraceae > JALENY01. The sequence goes on along the minus strand of JAQUWF010000025.1, from coordinate 35,621 downwards.
AAATATTTCCTTCAGCCATTGGGTCCATACCAAAGATTGCTCTGGCAGTTTCCGTCCGGCCCGCACCTACCAGTCCGCCAACACACAGAACCTCTCCCGCTCTTATACTGAAATTAACATCCACCACCTTTTTCCCCGCATTCAGGTGTTCCACACGGAAAACTTCTTCCCCTATGTTTTTTTCAATACGCGGAAATTTGTCTTTCAGTTCTCGTCCAACCATATATTTGATAATTTCATCTATGGTGACATCCGCTACCTCCACTTCCGTGATGGTCTGTCCATCCCGCATAATGGTTGCGCGATCACAGATTTCTTTTACCTCTTCCAGCCGATGAGAGATATAAATAATCGACACTCCATTTTCTTTCAATTTTCTGACCATACGAAACAGATTTTTGGTTTCCCGTTCTGTAAGGGGCGCACTTGGCTCATCCATAATAATCAGTTTTGCATTGATTGCCAAAGCCTTGGCTATTTCTACCATCTGCTGCTGTGCTACACCAAGACTCTTGATCTGTGCATAGGGACTCACATCCACCTCCAGATCCTTAAGCAGCACTTCCGCTTCCTGGTACATTTTATCCCAATCCACTTTAAACTTATTCTTCATAAGTAATCGGCCCATGTAAATGTTTTCTGCAACTGAAAGTGTGGAAACCAGATTCAATTCCTGATAAATAATGGCAATGCCCAAATCCTCTGCAGCCTTTGGCGAGCCGAGTTCGGCTCGCTCTCCAAAGACTTCAATCTCACCTTCATCTTTTACATATGCACCGGCCAGAATTTTCATCAAAGTAGATTTACCTGCACCGTTTTCACCCAGTAACGCATGTACTTCACCCTTCTGAACCCTCAAGCACACATCATCAAGTGCCAGTACACCTGGAAAACGCTTTGTAATATGTTCCATTTTTAATGCGACTTTTTCTGGCATAGTGTTCTCCTTCCACGGTTACGTATTACATCGATCAATCAGCTTCTGCCGGATAATTGCTTGCATTATCTGCATTAATCACTTCTGTATCTACATTAACAAACTGCTCAACAGTCTCGCCCTTAAAAAGCTTGTCCAGGGCATCTACTGCCAAAGTTCCTGTTCCTGGTCCGCCAATGGATACGGTGGATAACAGTCCACCAGACTGAATGCTTGCAACTGCATTTGGATTCCCATCAAAACTTACTACTTTCGCATCGGAACCTGCTTCTTTTACAGCTTGTACTGCGCCGAGCCCCATCTCATCACACAGAGCAAAGAGAACATCCAGATCTGGATTTGCCTGTAACATATTTGCTGCTGCATTCATTCCTTTTTCCCTCTCCCAGTCACCTGCCTGAGATGCAACTACTTCGATGTCTGGATACTTTTCTTTTGCACGATCCACAAACCCGCCCATTCTTTCTGTCGTATGGTCAGAAGGAAGACCTTCAATAATGGCAACTTTTGCTTTTTCGTCAAACACCTCTGCCACATAATCTGCAACCTGACCGCCTGCGGCATACTGATCATATTTTACATAACATGCAACTTCGCCCCCGATAAGTTGATTCTGTGTATTAAACATAACCACCGGAATATTTGCTTCATTTGCTTTCTTTACCGCAGAAACAATTGCATCTGCATTGATTGCACAAAGGATGATTCCATCTACACCTTGAGAAATCATATCTTCTACAATCTGTACCTGTGATGCATAATCAGACTCAGACTGCGGAGCTAGGGTTTTCAGTTCATAACCTTTTGCATCACATTCTTCCTGTGCCCCTGAAATAACAGATTTATAATATGGAGAGATCATTGCCGGCGGTACCAGCGCAATTGTTTTATCTCCACCGCTTTCTTTTGCTGCATCTTTCGTTTCTGCTTCCGTTGCTTCTGGTGCTTCTGTTTCCGTTGCTTCTGCTGTCGTCTCACCAGATGTATCCGCCGCCTTATCTGTACTGCCACATCCTACTATCATAGATGAAACCATTGCCAGCGTTAATAAAACCGATAAAATCCTCTTTTTCATTTTCGTATCTCCTTCTCTAAAAGTAGAATCGATTCGTTTATTGATTAAAAAAAATAAAACTACAATTCATGTGCACCTGCATTGTTTAATTTGAATATTCAAATCTGTTTATTTTACTTTATATTTCAAAAGTAGAATCGATTCGTTTATTGGATATATACACAATATCACACCAAATATGAAAGTACAAGACCTTTTGTTTTTTTTGTATAATATAGTATTTATCGTTATATTAATTTTGTTTATATTGTACATGCGTATTTTATTTCCTGATTAAGCAACTGGCTGAACAATCCCGAAAAGAAGGGATCAGCATGAACCAGTACTGTCTATATCTTCTGTCCCAAAACAGCGTACCGTATTTTGCAAAGTAAAACAGAGAGCACTCCTGCTCTCTGTCACGTCAAAACCGCACCCCATCAAGTCATCTCATCCCGCAGTGCATCAATAATATTTTCTTTCTTAATCTTTCTAACCGCATACATCATGGTGACAAATATCACCAGCAGTACACTGATCACACTGATTCCAATACTGGTCCAGGGCAGGTGGAAACGAATGCCGTCTGCTCCGCCAAAAAGCATGCTCTGATAGATCAGCCAGGCGGCCAGGACAGATATGGGCAGGCCGAACAACAGGGCGCGCATACCGTAGAAGGCACACTCGAAGCGCATCATTCTGTTGAAATTCCGGTCAGGCATACCCACGGAACGAAGCATAGCCAGTTCCCGCCTGCGCAGCCGGATATTTGTGGAAATGGTGTTAAACACATTGGCCACTGCGATCAATGAAATCATGATAATGAATGTATAAGCAAACACATTGGCAATAAATATCTCATTGCGGCTCTCCTCCATCATCTTTGTCATATCGAGAAGTGTGTAGGGTTCCGTTATGGCCTCGCCCTGGATAATTTTCGTCATGTCCTCCAGCGACTTGGCCGGCTGTTGGGACAAAAACCCCAACCCTTTGACACTGGTAACCGTTGGAAGGAACTGATCTTTCATGGAATACGGTGCCATCACAAAAAGATCATATGGATGCTGTTCTGTCGTGGTGGTTCCCAACACAGGCAACGTATCCGGCGGCACAATGTCCGCAAAAGTAATGATGACATCCTGCGTCTTTCCCTTTACCGATGCATCCTCCGATTTAGAGGTAATCGTAAGTTCTTCATTCGCATCACGAAACATATTACTCAGTTGATCCACTTCCTTCTGATTGGTGTCATCACGCATTTTAGCGACACCGATTATCTTCGCATGTTCCCCTGTATATTCCTCCACGGGCAGTCCCTGACTTTTCAAAATATTTTCGTAAGTAACGTCATCCAGAAACTGCATCTTCACAGGTAGACTGACTGTTTCGCCAGATGCCTGTACACCCGCCGCTGCCCAATAATCCTCAGAAAGCGCGTCCCCTTGTACCGTGCAGTCATACTCCTGCATGGACTGGTAAGAACTATCGTAAACCCCCTGCACCGTCTTTAGGCTTTCATAAAGCTGCAGCATCTCATCATCGTTCATCTCCTGGGTACTGAACCCTATGTCATAGGAGGTGAGTGTTTTCGCCTGTGCTGCTATCTGCTCCAGGTCCATGACAAAAGCACTGGTGCTTATAAACAACACAATACTTAAAATCAAGGACAGCACAATGCTGCGGTAACGTTTTTTATTTCTCTTGAAATTTTTCAGCGCCAGCATCCCTTCCAGACCACACATGCGCTGCACCAGTTTCGGTGTCCGCAATGCTTTGGACTCCACCTTGACCTCGTTCGTCTGGCGAATGCACTCCATCACCGGTGTTGCCGCTGCCTTTTTGGCCGGAATATAGGCCGAAATCAAAATAGTAACCAGGCTCACCAGTATGGCAAGCGCAATGGCCGGAATGGATAGCACAAGTCCCAGTGAAACACCGCTGTACATGATACTCCCAAAATTCTTTGCCACAATGGCAATCACACCCCACGTGCTGCCTATCCCTGCAAGCACACCTATGGGAATCCCCACCGCACCGATGCAGAGCCCCTCAAACAGCACGGAATTTTTAATCTGTTTTCCCGTGGCTCCCACAGAAGCAAGTATGCCGATCTGCTGGGTTCGCTCGTTCAATGAAATATAAAAAGAATTATAAATTAGGAAAACGGAACCAATCATGATAATGATAAGTACAATGGCAACCACAGAATATAGCAGCGTAGTAAAAATTTTGTCGCCGGCAAAGTCGGCAACTCCCATGAAACGCAATACCTCGTTATTCAACATATACACATGTTCCCCAGCCACCTGCTCTGCATATGCCTGGACCTGGCGCGGGTTCTTTAATGTAACAAATACGCTGAGATCCGCATCTATATTCACATGGTCCGCGTATGTGATCAATGTATAGCCCGGCGCGGATGTTTTCTCAAAGGAAGGTGTTTTACAGATACCCACCACCGTGTAGGTCTTCTGCTCCCCGGATACAAAGTTTTCGGTGTCCGCCATATACGGATTATCCTGCCCCAGTTTCTCTGTTCCATTCATGCGTTGTCCCACATCAAGGGTTATGGTATCGCCCACCTGATAAGAAACACCGCCTTTTGTGGCAACACTCCCCGATATAAGAACCTCCGTATCATTTTGCGGTATCCTGCCGGAAAACAGAGTGACCGGCAGGGTATCAAAGGTATCACTGTTGAAACCTGCAAGAAAAAGATACGGTTTCCCCGGCGTTTTGGAGCCCTCCAGCACCGCATAACCCATATTTTCAAAAGCAGCGGTGTGGCTCACGTCCGTATCGGCCGTTTGTTCCTGCATAAAAGCTGTGTCAACATCCTCAAACGCCACATGCCAATCGCCGTATTTCTGGACAGCACCCCTGGTCATATAGTCCAGCAGGGAAACGCCAAACGTGGCAACCGCCGTGATCAGGGCAGAAGACAAAATCACACCGATGATGGTCACCAATGTTCGTGTACGATTATTCTTCAGACTCTGCCGGGCAATTTTATGAAAAATGTTCATGACCGTGCCACCTGCCTCTCATCCCGCACCACCTGTCCGTCAGCAATACCGATAATACGGTCTGCCTGCAGGGCAATGTTTTCATCGTGGGTAACGATAATCAGCGTCTGATGATATTTCTTATGGCTTTCTTTCAGCAGCCGGATGATTTCCTGTCCATTGCGGCTGTCCAGGCTGCCAGTCGGCTCATCGGCCAGCATGACCGCAGGGGCATTCATAAGCGAACGGCCAATGGCCACACGCTGCTGCTGGCCGCCGGAGAGCTGGTTGGGCAAGTGCGTTCTGCGATCCTGCAGGCCCAACAATTCCAGCAGCTCATTGAGCCGTTCCTGGTTCACCTTCCTCCGATCCATAAGGATGGGCAATGTTATATTTTCCACCACATTCAATGTGGGAATCAAGTTGTGGAACTGGTAGATCAGCCCCACCTGCCGTCTGCGGAAAATAGCCAGTTTCTCATTGCTCTGGTCATAGATGTCCTGCCCCTCCAGATAGATTTTTCCGCTGGTGGGAATATCCACACCAGCAATGGCATGCAGCAGGGTGGATTTGCCGGAACCGGACGAGCCGATGATCGCAGTAAAGTCCCCCTTATCTATAGCAAGAGAAACATGGTCCAGAGCGATCACCTCATTTTCCCCTTTGCCGTATTGTTTGCATAGATCTTCGATTTTTAAAAACTCCATTACGTGAGCCTCCTTCTTTTTGATTTACTCATATAATAGAACTTTCAACTTACATCTCTGTGACTTTTCCGTGACAGATCCGTCACTTTAGAAAAGCGAATGGTAAAGACAGCACCGCCTTTTGGATGATTCTTTGCGGTAACCGTTCCCCCCTGGCGGGTAATAATGCTTTTGCACAGTGCCAGCCCGATTCCGTATCCAGTGGCACTCGTATGCTTTCCTCTGTAAAAGCGGTCAAACAGATGTGGCAGGTCCTCCTTATGGAAACCAGCACCACTGTCATGGATGATAATTTCCGTAAAAAGAAGATTATCCTCACAGGAAACGACAATTCCCCCTTGATTGCTGATGCTTTCCAGACAGTTTTTGAGCAGGTTCCGAATTGCCTCTGAAAGCCAGCCCATATCACCCAGAAGTTCCGCCTCCTCCGGCACGTGGATCTGTAAAGTGATATCATGCAGTTCCATGGAAATAGCCAGCGGACGAGCCGCCTCCTGTACCAGATCTGCCACCGGTATAGGGGTTTTCTGAAATGTGATGATGCCCGCATCCAGACGGGAAAGTTTCAGCAAAGATGTCACCAGCCAGTCCATCTGGGCAAATAATTCTTCATTTTCCCGCAGCAGTGACATCCGCTCCCGCTCATCCGGATTTTTCTTCAACAGTGTCAAAATTAGATTGGCGGAGGTAAGCGGCGTGCGCAGTTGGTGGGCAATGTCCGCCAGTGAATCTGCAAGATGTTGTTTCTCCTGCTTCAGCGCATGGTTCTGTTCTCGGATGCGCACCGTCATTTTGGTGATTTCACTTTGCAGAATGGACAGTTCGCCCTCCTCCGCCTCCGTCATAAACAACTCATCCTCGCTATGCAGCACCAAGTCAATCTGGTCAGCAATACGGGCAATATTCTCATAGCACGCCCTGGTAAAAATAAAAAAAGCCACGCCCAGGGCAGCGGCCAAGATAAGCACCAGTATTCCGGCCGCAGGCTGCAGCAGAAAACCCGCCGCAGCAAAAGCGGCTGCAATCAGCACAAAACAAACAGTAAACTGCTGAATCTCCTTATTGCGAAACATAACTACCTCCCAGCCGGTATCCAGTACCCCGCACAGTCAGAATGATCTGCGGAGCACCCGGGTCTTCCTCTATTTTCTCCCGCAGCCGCTTGATATAAACGGTTAATGTGTTATTGTTGACAAATTCGCCCGCCGCATCCCACAGTTCGTCCAGCAGGCGATCTCTGGTAATGATACTTCTTGGATTGTTAATAAATACTAGCAGCAGGCGATATTCCAGCGGCGAGAGAAAAACTTCTCTATCGTCCTTTTTCACTACCCCCGTACTGGTATCCACATGCAGTCCGCACATATCAAAGGCAGATGGCGCGCTGCCGTATTTGCGCAGTGCCGTCTTGATCCGCGCGATCAGCTCCCGCGGGCGGAATGGTTTCGTAATATAATCATCCGCGCCCATATTCAGCCCCGTGACCACGCTGGCTTCATCACCGGAAGCTGTGAGAAAAATAACAGGAATGGCCTGGGTCTGTTTGATTTCCGTACAAACAGCAAACCCATTCCCATCCGGCAGTGAAATATCCACCAGTGCCAGATCAAATCTATTCTCCTCCAGCATATCCACCGCCTCTATCTGAGTGGACGCATGGGTGATGTTAAAGCCTTCCGAACAAAGCAGACGCGACAGATTCTTCGCTATTTCCCTGTCATCCTCCACCAAAAATATCCGTTTCATGTTCATTCACCCTCCTTGTATGCCTCTTTGGAGTTCATTATATTGCTTTTGAGAGAAATATACAAAGGGAAAATTTCTTGCGATAAATTTTTGTTTTTTATTTGACAGCCTGACACACAATCCATGAAAAAACGGCGGTTCTGAGTATCACCCCAAAACCGCCGCATACCTGTTTCTTTTATCCACTTACATACAAGCCTTAATCGCATGCTCAAATATCCCCAGCCCTGCTTCCAACTGGGCATCCGTCATAACCAATGGTGCCAGGAAACGGATTACATTGCCGTGGATACCTGCACTTTCCACCAGAAGTCCATGCTGTGCACATTCCTGTACGAATTTTTTAACGAAATCTGCATTCGGCTCTTTGGATGCTTTGTCCTTGACAAATTCCACACCGATCATAGCACCCAGGCCACGCACGTCACCGACTACTTCATATTTTTCCTTCATAGCGTTAAATGCTGCAGTGGCTTTTTCGCCAATTTCAACACTTCGTTCTACCAGATGGCCTTCGTCCATAAGTTTCAGGACTTCCAGACCTGCGGCACACGCAATGGCATTTCCGCCAAAGGTTCCGCCGATGGTGCCTGCCGGAACAGCGTCCATGACTTCTTTCGATGCAATGACTGCGGACAGAGGCACACCACCCGCAATGGATTTTGCAGTTGCTATAATATCTGGCGCGCAGCCAGCTTCTTTCCAGTATTCCGTGGCAAACAGTCTGCCTGTACGTCCGAATCCGGACTGTACCTCGTCGGCGATCAGAAGGATTCCCTTCTCATCACAAATCTTGCGGACAGCCCCCACAAATTCAATAGGTGCCGGGATAAATCCACCTTCACCCTGTAGGGGCTCCATAACGATGGCAGCCACATAATCTGCCGGCGAGCAGTTTTCGAACACATCCTCCACGCTCTTTACACATTCCGCAATATAAGTTTCCTCCGTCATGCCTTCCGGTTTGCGATACAAATATGGGAACTGCGCACGGTAAACACCATCCGGGAATGGCCCCATGCCCACTGCATATGCTTTCTTTGCGGTCATGGTCATCGTCATGACTGTTCTGCCATGGAATGCGCCGGAGAAAACGATGATATTGGGTCTTCTGGTGGCGCCTTTGGCGATTTTCACTGCATTCTCATCTGCCTCAGCACCTGAGTTTGCAAACATAACCTTCTTTTCCTCTTCCCTGATCGGCGCCACTGCTGCCAGTTTCTCCGCCAGTTCCAGATACTTTTCATGGGTCGTGATATTAAACATGCTGTGGAAGAACTTATCTGCCTGCTCCTTCACCGCTGCCACCAGTGCCGGATGCGTATGCCCCACATTCAAAACACCCACGCCTCCGATCCAGTCCAGGAACACATTCCCGTCCACATCCTCAATCATAGCCCCCGCTGCATGGTCAATGGCACAAGGATAAGCCGTCCCGATTGCATTCGGCACAATATTTTTACGCCGCTCAAAAATCCCCTGCGCCTTAGGTCCCGGTAATACATCTGTCTTAATCTCTGGTAATGCATCTCTCAACATAATAATCTCCTCCATACTACATAATTTTTATTTTGGGTAAAATGTGCTATTCATTTTTCCCATTTACCCAACACAATTACATCCACAAACCTAAAAACAAAATTTCTTCATCTCATTGGGTAATCCGCTATCAAACCCCCGCTCTCTTACCCAACCAGCAGGCACAAATGCTCCACACACACCAACTCGCCTATCTTTTTGGGTAACGCCGCTGCCATCTACTACTCCCTTACCCAACCGGAATACCTGCTCAACCACAAAATCAAAATTTCTTCGTCTCTCTGGGTAACCCGCTATCAAACTCCCGCTCCCTTACCCAACCGGCAGGCACAAACGCTCCACACACACCAACTCGCCTATCTTTTTGGGTAACGCCGCTGCCATCTCCCACTCCCTTACCCAGCCAGACTGTTTTCGCAACCACAAAATCAAAATTTCTTCGTCTCCCTGGGTAAGACGCTATCAAACTCCCGCTCCCTTACCCAACCGGCAGGCACAAACGCTCCACACACACCAACTCGCCTATCTTTTTGGGTAACGCCGCTGCCATCTACTACTCCCTTACCCAGCCAGACTGTTTTCGCAACCACAAAATCAAAATTTCTTCATCTCCCTGGGTAAGACGCTATCAAATTCCCGCTCCCTTACCCAACCGGCAGGCACAAACGCTCCACACACACCAACTCGCCTATCTTTTGGGGTAACGCCGCTGCCATCTACTACTCCCTTACCCAGCCAGACTGTTTTCGCAACCACAAAATCAAAATTTCTTCGTCTCCCTGGGTAAGACGCTATCAAATTCCCGCTCCCTTACCCAACCGGCAGGCACAAACGCTCCACACACACCAACCTGCTCATCTTTTTGGGTAACGCTGCTGGCATCTCCCGCTTCCTTACCCAACCGGAACATCTGCCCATCTTTTGGCGTGCGCCAGCATCGCCTGGCCCCACCGCCTTCTTTTCACAGAAAAAGCGTCAGTGAGCCTGAAAATCCAGCGCTTACGTAGACTTAGAGACGAGGGCTCTCCCGAGTCTCTTAGTCGAAGTTAGCGATTAGTTGAAGGGGAACGTAGCGCTGTGAAAAGAAGGCGGTGGGGACAGACGATGCGTCCCCACGATGCGTCCCCACACCACATCTACATAGCCTCCCTATAAATCCCCGCAATCTCTTCCATACTAAACACCACCGGGTTATTAGCAACACCCGCCGCCGAAACCTTCATACAATTCTCCGCCATCCACGGAATATCCGCTTCCGACAATCCCAGATCCGACAATTTCATCTCCATATCCAGCTTCCGCAGCAGCGTCCGAATCTTCGCACCACAATCTTCCGCAGTCACCCCGCCAAAGATCCGCGCAATCTTCGCAAACTTAAAATGATCTCCTTTATAAGAAGCATCAATAACCGCCGGAGTCAGCGCCGCCAGGCCATGCCCATGGACAATATCCTTCAAGCCGCTGGCAGGATGTTCCATACCGTGCGCCAAAGTAACACCTGCCGTATTAATCACCATACCGCCAATAGTACTTGCCAAGGTAACCTTCTCCCAGGCCTCCTGACCACCCTCGCCGCGGTATACCTTGACCAGGTTCTCCGCCAAAAGCTCCATGGCATACACACTGAGTGTGTCCGTAAAAGGCTGTGCGATCTTAGAGGTATATGCCTCCATGCTATGACACAGCGCATCAAATCCAACCGAAGCCAGCACCTTTTTCGGCATCGTCGTCATGCACTCCGGATCCACGATGGAAACCTTCGCCACGATAGCATTACACCGCAGAGATTTCTTGTCCCCGGTCTCCGGATTGGTCAGCACGGCGAACCCATTACCTTCCGAACCGGTACCGCAGGTCGTGGGAATCAATACCAGCGGCAGCGCAACATCACTCTTCTTTCTATTAAAGATGTAACCATTCACATCCCCTTCATTCAGCGCCAGGAAAGCAATGGCCTTGGCACAATCCATGATACTTCCGCCACCGATGGCGACTACCACATCGCAGTCATTCGCTTTTGCAAAAGCCGCACCTTCTTCCGCCGTGGTAGTCAACGGATTCTGTTCCACTTTGTCAAACAGTGCTGTCGCCAGCCCAGCCGCTTGCAGGCTGTCATTTACCCTGTCATAAAGACCCGATTTCTTCGCACTGCTCTTACCTGTTACGATCAGGACCTTCTTCCCATAAGGTTTCGTCAGTTCACCCACCTGCTTTACCTTACCCCAGCCAAATACAACATTTACCGGCAGGAAATAAGAGAAATTCACAGACACAGCCGCTTCCTCTGCCACACATCCCCCAGTGGCCGTCTGCAATGCTGCCTCGAAAGCCGCCTGGGTATCATCCGTCACATTCAGCTCATCAACTTCCACGTCCATATGCGAGCCAAAAAGATCCTTGTATTTTACCTTACATGCAATGCAGAAAACAACACCAAGCACGGCCCAGCCACCTGCCATAACCCATTCTTCCCATACCAGCGCACATCCGGAACCCGGAATCAAATACATGGCAACCATAATACCGGACATGACGATGGCGATGCCTCCCACCAACTTGTAATTTTTCACCTTGTAAGGCCGCGGCATCTTTGGTTCTTTCGTCCGCAGGATCACAAAGGAAATTGCGACCATACAGTAAGCCACGCAGCATCCAAAGTTACCCGCATCCACGATCCACACCAGCATCTTTCGCCCAAACAACGGAGCGATCACAGACAATCCACCGATAAGGTACAGGGCATTTACCGGAGTTTTATATTTCTTATGTAATTTCACGAAGAAACGGGGAATCATATAAGATTCAGCCATGGAATACATGGCACGGCTGCCGCCAATGAGGAAAGAATTCCAGCTGGTAACGATACCGCACATACCTCCTACGATCAGAACCTTGGACATGATGCTGCTGTTAAATGCCTTCGCCATGGCGTCTGCAGTAACCAGCCCGGACCCGCCCATGGAATTTGCGATATCGGTACTGTTCATCACGTATCCAACACCGATGATAATTAATGCGTAGAAAGAAACAGCCAATACAATAGAAAGAATCATGATCTTTCCAATCTTTTTCAATGGAACATTGATTTCCTCAGCGGCCTGCGGAATAACGTCAAAACCAATGAAGAAGAATGGAGTCATCAATGCTACATGGAATACGGAATTCAGGATGCCGCCTGCGGAGTCGCCCACAAACAACTGTCCCTCCAGATTGCTCACGTCGCCGCTGAACACAGAAGCCACAATAAGCAGGATACCTACACCACCGATGATCACGGTCAATACGGTCTGCAAGGTGGCAGCCGTCTTGGCGCCCCGGATATTGATATAGGTAATGAAAACAGCAGCAATAATGGCAACTACCAGCCAGGATGCATAAATATCAAATCCGGCTACCGTGTACAGATAACCCTGTAAAAATCCCGGATAAATGTAAGTGATAATCGTGGGCAGCGCACATGCTTCAAAGCACACAACACTGACATACCCCAGGATAATCGCCCAGGTACAAACATAAGAACCAATAGGTCCCATGGCCTTAAAGCTAAACACATGCTCGCCGCCGCACTGTGGCATGGCAGCGGTCAGTTCCGCATAGGTCAGGCCTACGAAGAAAATCATAATACCACCAATGGCAAAACCGATGGCCGCTCCCAACACACCGCCTGCAGAAATCCATTCTCCGGAAGATACGACCCAGCCCCAGCCGATCATAGCCCCAAAGGCGATAGCCAGGATGTCCCAGGCACTAAATACTTTGTCAAATTCTGATTTTTTCTTTTCCATTTAAACGCCCTCTCTCTTTAAAACAAAAGACGCCGAACACGGAATCCTCTGATTCCATATCCGACGCCTTCGCCTTTTTTATTTCTTTTAGTTATCTTCAAATCTCAAGTCAATCAACTGCATAATATATTTTGCCGTCTTATCCAGTCCCAGCGCGCTGCTGTCAATAAGCATGTGACGGTTCTTCCGGTCGCCCCGGTAAGTTCCTGTCATGTATTTGTATCTGGAATGGAGCAGTTCATCGTTATATTTGACCAGTTCCTGTGCTTTCTTTTTTGGAAGCCCCTTCTGTTCCATTATATGCTTGACGCGTACCTCTTCCGGTGCATAGATGAACAGGTTCAGACAATCTTTCCGGTCTTTCAAAATGTAATCCGCACATCTTCCGATAATCACACAGGAAGATTTCTCCGCGAATTTATTGATTACTTCGAATTGATTATAAATAACACGGTTGGTCAGGTTCGCGTAACGCGGTCCCAGTTTGGTATCAAACATATATTTGACATTGTCGCCGGAATCTGCTTTTTCTACCAGTTCCCGGTCAACACCGATATTTTCTACGACTTTGTCTACCAGATCTCTGTCATAATATTCGATGCCAAAAGATTCCGCTATCCGCTTCCCGATATCGGGACCGCCGCTGCCATATTCACAGCCTATGGTTATTACAAAATGTTTCATCTGCATCTCTCCTCACTCATTTACTCTATGCTAATGCCTCAACAGACTCTTTGATAATGGCAAAGGCCCTGTCGCAATCTTCTTCTGTCAAAATCAGTGGTGGTACCATACGAATGATATGAGCACCGATGGCTGTGATCAGCAAATGTCTGTGTAGGCATTCATGTTTCACATCCACACCGCCGATGGTATCGTCGAATTCAACCCCCACCAGAAGCCCCTGTCCACGTACTTCCCTCACATGTGGCAGTTTCTTCAAAAGTTCCATGAAATATGCGCCCATCTTTTTCGCATTGCCTGCCAGATCACGGTCCATAAGTTCATTGACCTCTGCCAATGCTGCTGCACAACTGACCGGATGTCCGCCGAAGGTCGTTCCATGAGAACCTGCGGAAAATGATTTTGCAACTTCCTCTGTGGCACAGATAGCTCCGATTGGCATACCGCCGCCCAGGGCTTTCGCCATGGATACGATGTCCGGCTTGATGCCGTAATTCATATAAGACATTACCGCGCCGGTTCTGCACCAGCCGGTCTGTACCTCGTCCAACAATAGGAGCATTCCCTTTTCATCGCAGTAATCACGAAGTCCCTGCATGAATTCCTGTGTGGCCGGATGCACACCACCCTCGCCCTGTACCGGCTCGATCATAATAGCAATGGTATTATCTGTACATGCATCTTTGAAAGACTGAAGATCATTAAAGTCTGCATAGGAAAATCCTGGGGTCATGTCACCGAATCCGATCTGGCACGCATTGTCCGGCTGACCGGTAGCACTCATGGCACCGAAGGTTCTTCCGTGGAAGGACATGGCCGCCGTCACAATATTGTATTTATGTGGGCCGTATTTTTCCACGCCGTACTTTCTTGCCATCTTAATCATGGCCTCATTCGCTTCTGTTCCTGAATTCTGGTAGAAAATCTTGGCCATGCCGATGGTGGTGCAGACCTTCTCAGCCAGCAGCGCCTGCGGAATGGTGTATGGATAATTGAAGGTATGCATGATATCACCGACCTGATCTTTGACTGCCGCTACCACTTTATCATTACAGCTTCCCGCCGCATTTACCGCAATACCTGCATAAAAGTCAAGGTATGGTGTCCCATTTTCATCATATATGTACATGTCCTTGGCCGTCTCTGCAAGAAAATCAAAACGCTCATAGGTCTCGATCATATATTTGTTTACTTTGTCCTTAATGTCCTGCGCCGTCAAACCAATATCTGCTAATCTCATATTGCATTTCCTCCTATTTTCTCTCTTTTCTCATGTTATTCAAAAATAAAAAAAGCGAAGTCACTCAGGAATAAACCCGAGCACCTTCGCTCATTATTTTGTCTTTTATTTTGAACAAATATACAATACCACACACATTTTCCTATGTCAATATGAAATTGTCAAAAAATTCCACCCATTCTAAGTATTACTTCTACTTTTTTCCAGCACAGGGTTTTGAAAATAACTACGCCATTCACACAGAATATTTTTACAATACAAGTCTAATGACGGTACGATCTCATACTCCAGCATCTCATAAGCCAGACGCGTACCTTCCACGATCTCCGGCGGCAAAAGTGCCCGCGCCACACATTTTAATTCTTCCTCTGGCTGATCGATCTGCTGCAGATATGCATAGTCCCCGTCAATGTTCTTTACCGTATAGTCAATTCTCTCAAACATAATTCTCTCCTTTTTAAGATTCTTCCAGTCCTATCGCATCGACCACGGTCAATGTTTCATTCTGCACCCGGAATTTGATTTCCATATGATCAAATTCAAATCCATAGATACGTTCCGGGTCTTTCTTCTGGTAGGAGGGTCTTGGGTCCTGCTCCAGAACACCCCTAAGGGCCTTCTGATTAGCCTCCGGGATCTTTGCCATACACGCCTCTGGAATCACGACCGTAAGTTTATAGTCTACAAAGCGATTGGAAAATCCACCCTTGGCCTCCGGGTGTGCATCCGCGTAGGGGATGTAAGGTTTGATATCATAAATAGGCGTGTGGTCCATAAGATCAACACCGGATACATGTAGCACCGGTCCGCGGTCCGTATGCAGTTCCACACGGTCCAGCTTCACACTGGACAGACCGATGGGATTCGGCCGAAACGGGGAGCGGGTAGCGAAAACACCCTTATGTTCATTACCGCCCAGTCGCGGCGGGCGCACGGTAGCCGACCATTTCTCCCGCTTCGCCTCAGAAAATTCCCAGATCAGCCAGATATAAGAGAACTCTTCCAGACCGTCAAAAGCATCCGGGTTCCGGTACTCCGGCTCAAACACTACGGTTCCCTTCAGTTCCCCTACCAGACCGCTCTGTCTTGGTATCCCAAACTTGGTGGGAAATTCTGTCTCAATATATGCGATCGGCTTCATCATCACTCCGCCTTCTTTCCTGATTTCCGTGTTTTGGCTCTTGTCTGGATCAACTCGCCCGCGATACTGATGGCGATCTCTTCCGGCGTCTCCGCCTGAATGTCCGTACCAATAGGCATATGGCAGGACTGAATTTCTTCCAGAGAAAATCCATCTCCCAGCAGTCGCTTCGTCACAAAGGCTATCTTGTGACGGCTTCCCATGACACCAATATACTGAGGTTTGCACCGCAGCGCATAGGACTGGGCCACATAGTCCCACTCATGTCCTCTGGTCATGATTACCACATAGTCAGCCTCTGTAATATCTGCCGTTTCTTCCAGATGATCAAAATCACAGATCCGAATCTCCTCCGCCTGTGGAAAGCACACCCGGTTGGCAAATTCTTCCCGGTCATCCAGCACGATACAGTCAAAGCCCACATGGGCCAGCACTGGCACCAGCTGCTGGGATACATGGCCTGCCCCGAAGACAAATACACGCACCGCCGCCTCTTCCCGGTTTTTATCCACAAAATCCGCGAATGCTTCCACCACCTGTGGATTCTGTCCGTCCACATAACGGAATTCTACGGTAATATTCCCACCGCAGACCATGCCCAGATTCCCCATCTCCTTAGGGCCCAGATTATATTCCTCATATACGGGCTCATGTTTGCCGCCACAGACCAGTTCTTTTGCCTTAAGACCTGCCTGGTACTCCACATTGCCGCCGCCTATGGTCCCTTCTGTCCGTCCATCGGCCCAGACAGCCATACGCGCGCCCACGCCCCGTGGTGTAGAACCCTTCGCCCCGGTGATTTCCACCAGTTCTATCTGCTCCCCGTCCTTCACATGACGCAGGATCTTCGTCAAAAAATTTTCCATTTTCGTCCTCCTACAGGATCATGGTCAACGCAATTCGCTTCTTCGCTACGTCTACGCTCAAGACTTTCACTTCCACAATATCCCCGACGCTTACCACTTCCAGCGGATGTTTGATAAATTTCTTATTCGTGATCTGGGAAATGTGTACCAGCCCGTCCTGATGTACGCCGATATCCACGAAAGCGCCGAAGTCAATCACATTACGCACAGTGCCTTTCAGCGTCATGCCCTCTTTCAGATCCTTCATATCCAGCACGTCCGTGCGCAGGATTGGTTTTGGCATCTCATCACGCGGATCACGTCCCGGCTTCTCCAGTTCTTTTACGATATCACGCAGGGTCGGTTCGCCGATACCAAGCTCCTCCGCCGTCTTTTTATAATCCCGGACCATAAGCGACACGCCAGTCACCCCGCCAGCACCGATATCACTGGCCTTATAACCGATTTTATCCAACAGCTTCTCTGCCGCATCATAACTCTCCGGATGGACACTGGTGGCATCCAGTGGATTCTTCCCGCCTGCAATGCGCAGGAACCCGGCACACTGCTCGTAAGCCTTCGGCCCTAATTTTCCAACCTTCAGCAGTTCTCTTCTACTTTTGAACTGCCCATTTTCTTCCCGGTATACCACAATATTTTTCGCGATCACCTTGCTGATACCGGAAATATATTCCAGGAGGGATGCGGATGCAGTATTTAGATCCACGCCCACTTTATTTACACAATCTTCCACCACGCCAGTCAGTGCCTCGCCCAGTTTCTTCTGGTTCATGTCATGCTGATACTGACCCACACCGATGGATTTCGGGTCGATCTTTACCAGTTCCGCCAGCGGATCCTGGAGACGGCGGGCGATGGATGCCGCACTTCTCTGCCCCACGTCAAAATTCGGGAATTCTTCCGTAGCCAGCTTGCTTGCCGAATAAACAGAAGCCCCTGCCTCATTGGTGATAATATACTGTACCTTTTCCGGAATCTCCTTGAACAGTTCCACGATAATCTGCTCGGACTCCCGGGATGCCGTTCCATTCCCCACAGAAAACAGCGTCACATGGTACTTTTTAATCATTTTCTTCAGCGTCTCTTTGGCCGCTGAAATCTTTGCCGGAGTCGTGGGGGCGGTAGGATAAATAACCGTCGTATCCAGCACCTTTCCTGTAGCATCCACAATAGCCAGCTTGCACCCGGTACGGAAAGCCGGATCCCAGCCAAGCACTACCTGCCCGGTGATAGGCGGCTGCATGAGCAGCTGCTCCAGATTCTTTCCGAATACTTTGATCGCGCCCTCCTCTGCCTTTTCCGTCAGGTCATTGCGGATCTCACGCTCGATAGCCGGTGCGATAAGGCGGCTGTAGCTGTCTGCCACCACCTCACGCAGGGCCGGGGACGTATTTGGATTGTCTCTGGTGATGACCTTTTTCTCCAGATAGCGCAGGATGTCCTCCTCCGGTGCCTGGATCTTTACGGTAAGGATCTTTTCTTTTTCCCCACGGTTCAAAGCCAGGGTGCGATGCCCCGCCACCTTGCTGACCGGTTCCTCAAAGTCATAGTACATTTCATAGACAGACTCTGCCTTCTCGTCCTTTGCCACAGAAAGTATCTTACCTTTCTGTATGGTAATCTTACGGATATAGCTGCGGTAATCCGCCTCGTCGGAAATGTACTCTGCCACAATATCTTTTGCTCCGGCAATGGCATCTTCCACCGTTTCCACGCCTTTTTCGCTGTCTAAAAATGCTTCCGCCTCTTTTTCCAAAGGCTTGTCCGTCATCTGCAGAGTGATAATATTCGCCAAAGGCTCCAGCCCTTTTTCTTTCGCCACCGTGGCCCTGGTACGGCGTTTCTGGCGGTACGGGCGGTACAGATCTTCCACTAGTACCAGTGTCTGGGCAGCCAGTATCTGCTTCTTTAATTCTTCCGTCAGTTTGCCCTGCTCCTCGATGCTTGCCAGGACGCTGCCCTTCTTGTCCTCCAGATTGCGCAGATAAGTCAGACGCTCGTAGAGATTGCGCAAAACCTCATCATTTAATTCTCCTGTTGCCTCTTTTCGGTAACGGGAAATAAAAGGGATGGTATTCCCCTCATCTATTAATTTAACAGCGGCTTCCACCTGCCATTTTTTCACATTTAGTTCCTGTGTTAATACCTGTAATATATCCATAATTTCCTCCATTATTTTTTTCTAAAACACCTTATCGATGCTTCATTTTTTCTAGAAACACCCTATCAATAATCCAAATTTTTTCTAAAAACACCTTATCAATCTGACTGCATTTTGTCAAGAACACCTGCGGGGCATATACATTTTTTTTGCGCCTCCCTGCCCCCATTATCCACTTTTCAGTATCTTTTTTTCATTTTCTGACCACCAACAGGGCATATACAAACTTTTTTATACGCTATGCCCCGTGTATTCCTAATATCGGGGCAATGTCAGCCATTCTTTCTGTGTATGCCCCTTTAGCTTGCTATTTCGCTCTCCAGACCTCTTTTTGGGGCAGGGGCATTTATTTTTCTTGTATATACCCCCTGTTTGCCCTTTCACCCGCCATATTCCCTTTCGGGGCAGCACAGGTTATTTTTCTTGTATATGCCCCATGCCAATGATACATTTTCCAGCGTAAAAGCTCACATATACTTCACTTGTCTGGATTCCATGGAAGTGGTATACTGTACGCAAACGCAATGACAGCACGCTGCAAAATAAGCGACTTTACTGCATTGCAAATCCGAACAAGAAAGGGATATAAGTGTATGGATCCAAACGAATCTTATTTTCAACAGCAAAACATACCACAACCGCAACCTCAGCCACAACCGCAATCACGAAATGCCATGTCTATGGTCTCGCTGATTCTTGGGATCTGCAGCATCGTACTGATCTGCTGCGGACTCTCCATGCCTCTGGGCGCGCTTGGTATTATCTTCGCAATCTTATCAAGAGGAGCCGGAAAGATGGACGGAATGTCCAAAGTTGGGCTCGGTCTTTCTATCGGCGGTATCGTCACATTTTTTATAGCCATGATTTTTTATGTTGTTGTCATGGTCTCCAGTGGGCTGATGTCCCATGCTATGAGCATGTCTCAGCAGTATGATTTCAGTGATCCTTCGGATGTGCAGGAATTTATCTACGACTGGGAAGACTACATGTACCAGAACCCAGATTCCTTCAAGTAGGAATATATATCTGATAAAACAGAAGCAGCACATTGCGCACGATCCAGTTCAGGACGACAATCGCAATACCTATATACAGGTAAATATCCCGGAACCGCATGGCTATGGCGCATTTACCTTTGGAAATCATCTCCACCGTGTGGCTGATCAGGTACCAGCCCCCGGTGACCGCTATATAAAGCACAATGGGATGATACAGAAAAGTCTGCAGGACATGTCCATGGAACAACGCGACGACAGCACGGCTTCCACCACATCCGGGGCAGTACACATGTGCCACATGAAAAAGGAGGCACTCCGGTATAACCTGCAGGATCTGGATATGAGTCACCTGCAAAAAGAGTGCAAGAAAAAGCAAGCATCCCAGGATGCTCACTCCAATCCAGTATAATGTTGTTTCTTCTTTTTTAGACAGACTAGGTTTCATAAAACTATTATAACAGTATATTACAACAATAATCAACAGAAAGGTCGATATCTATATGACAAAACGTTCAAACGCCGAATTAAAAAAGATGGCGCGCACCACCCTTTCCGGGAAATGGGGCACAGCCATCGGCATCACAATACTCTATATGCTCATTGTCTTTGGCCTGAGCATGTTGTCCACCCCATTTGCCATGCAGGTAAACAATGGTTACTTTATTGCACTGGGATTGGTGATTTCCTTCATCATTTCACTGATCGCACTGATTTTTGCGGCAGGCCAGATTCTTTTCTTTATGAATATGTGCCGCGGCAGAGAATACCGTATAGGCGATCTGGTATCCGCATTTAAGTTGCACCCGGACCGTTTTATTGTTGCCGGGCTGCTGCTTATGCTCCTCGGCATCGTACTTATGCTTCCGGTATTCGCTCTTGCGTTCCTCAATGTCCTTGGTATCCCCAGCGTGGCAGTGCTGCTGATCATGATTGTCTGGCTTGTGATAGGAACTATCCTCATGGTAATGATTTCCCTGCGCTTTGCGCTGTATACCATGCTGCTTCTGGACAATCCGGACATGGGCGCTATAGAGTCTCTCAGAGTCAGCAGCCAGTACATGCGTGGCAACAAAGGCCGTTATTTCTACATGGAATTGAGTTTTATCGGCTGGATCCTGCTTGGTGCCTGCAGCTGTTATGTAGGACTTTTATGGGTTATCCCCTATATGTCTGCCACACAGGTTTATTTCTATCTGGACGTGATCGGCGAGCTGGACACACAGCCTACACAGGAATCCGCTCCAGATGCCGGAATCCATATGTCATCGTTTGAGTAAACTCAAAGGCAGTTCCAGACCGTTTGCTTCCAGAAGTTTCTGATTACTCAGGATTTCCTCCGTCGGGCCGTACTCCACGATCTCCCCGTGAGATAGGAGCAAGACCCGGCTGCAGGTATCCCAGACCATATCCAGATCATGGCTGGCGATCAATTTTCCCTGATCCAGGGAATTAAGTACATTGATGAGGATGCGGCGGTTTCTGGGATCCAGAGCCACCGTAGGCTCATCCATCAGCATAATAGACGGTTTCATAGCAAGGATGGTAGCGAGAGCTGCCATCTTTTTTTCGCCTCCGGACATACGGTAGGTTTTCTTGTCCCGCAGATACTGAATATCAATCATGTCCAGTGCTTCGTTGACCCGCGCTTCCACCTCTGTCTCAGACAGTCCGTAATTCTTTGGTGCGAATGCAATATCTTCATAAACGGTTGACATAAATAGCTGACTGTCGGAATCCTGAAACACATAGCCCAGTTTTTCCCTTATCTCCGGTAAATGATTTTTCACCACAGGCACGCTCTCCACAGTCACCGTTCCTTCATAGCCCAGTTCCAGCCCCACCAGGATGCGCATGAGTGTTGATTTGCCCGCCCCGTTGGCACCGATCAGCCCCACAGTCTCATGCTTGTGTACATGGAATGTCAACTCCTTCAAAACAGATACATTTTTCTCATAGGAAAAAGACAAATTCCTGCATTCCAGGCATTCATGTCCTTCATGTCCCTGCATATCCATAATAATATCCTCCTCTTATACGAACAATCCGCCCAGCAGCTGGACCAGATTGAAGCATCTCATCAGTACAAAAAATCCTGTCCATAGTATCAGATACATCCAGTCTTTCAGATGAAAGGGGATCTTGTCCCCCACATAGAAAGCACCCCGGTAACCACGCAGCACCATACTGTCATACAGATCATTGGCCCGATCCATGCTGCGCAGAAGCAGCTGACCGATAAGTGGTCCCCAGACTTTAAAATGTACGCCCTTCTGTCTCGGCGCACGCAGGATGTAGGCGCAGAAAATCGTATTCGCCTCACCCAGAAGAACCGTAATATAGCGGTAGGTCAAGGACAGCTGCAGCACGATGATCTTCGGCAGATGCAAAAGCCGCAGGGCATAGCAGATCTTGTCGATACCCGTGGTGGCAATAAGCAGATAGGATGCCAGCACGGAAAAGACACCCTTCAGCATCAAAGTCACCGCAGACATCATCCCGCCTGTCACCACAAAAGTCCCCAGCCGCAACACCGGTATCCGGTCAAAAAACACATTAAACAGCCCCACCATACAGACCAGAGGCAGGATGATCCGCAGTTTTTTCATGGATTTGCCAAAGGGAATGTCCCCGGCCAGAAAGACCAGCAGAATATAGAAAATACCCGGCAGCATGGCTGACAGCTGATACTTGTCAAAGGATACGGTCAATATAATAAAAAACACCGTGACCAGCAATTTGATCAGCGGATGGATCCCCGTAAGCGGCGTATCCCGCACCGCCAGGTCATCCAGATCGTGTATCTCGTAAATAGCATTATCCAGTTTACTCATGTAAGCTCCTTTTTTAACACACCGAAAACAAGAGGCATCGAACATGCCTCTTGTTTTCTATGGGAAATTTTAATCGCGAATTATATATGATAGAGCTTATGCTTTTTTCTTCTTGTGACGGAAGAAGCCAAAAGCAAGGCATATCACCAAACACAAACCAGCTACAATAGCTGCACCGAGGATGCCGGAGAAGGATGTTCCCACTGCACTGTCGGAATCTTTAAATGCGTAATCAGGAAGTAATGCGGTAGTATCCTGGATATTTGCGGCTGTGGCGTAAGCACTGTCCCCGCTGTCCTCCAGTTCCGTACTGCCTGCTACCTGTTCCATGGACCATTCCAGTCCGTCCGGATTGGAAGATGCTACCAGAGAAATACCTCCGGCACAGACCACTACGGCTATGCTTAGGATAACCAGAAGCTTCTTCATGGAAAATTCTTTGTTCGTCTTCATCTCATCGTTGGTCAAAAGTTCCGGTCTCGTGTTGTAAATGAAGATCAGCACTGCCGCAGAGATAAGACCCTCTACCAGACCGATAGCCAGATGGATCGGCTGCATTGCAGCAACAAATGTTCCGAAAGGTAAATCCGTAATACCGGATAATAATGTCTCAAGCACCACGCTGAACGCGCCAAACTGCAGTGTAATCACACAGGCCAATATGGACGAAATCCCCAGTTTCACATTGGAGAATCCTTTCTTCATCATTGGGCGGTAGATACAGAAGTATCCAAGGAAGCATCCGTAAAATGCCATATTCCAAACATTAGCACCCAGAGCCAGAAGGCCGCCGTCCGCAAAGAGCAGACATTGGGTCAGTAAAATAACAATCATGGACAGGAAACCTGCATACGGTCCCAATATAGCGGATAAGAGAAAACCTCCGCAGAGATGTCCGCTGGACCCGGTCCCCGGTATAGTAAAATTTAACATCTGTGTTGCAAATACGAAAGCACTCATAACTGCCATCATTGGTACTTTCTTCGTGTTCTCTTCCAGTCTCACTTTGTAAATGGAATACCCTGCGGCCGCAGCCGTAGCACCATACATCACAAGACCTACTGCTGGTGATACCAGCGCATCTGCCATATGCATAATAAAAAGCCCCCTCATCTGTTACGTTTTTTTAGCATGAAATCATTGTAACGCAGACAAGGTAGGCCCACAAGCCCCATGGGGGGTTATTTTTTTCTATTTTTTTATTTTTATATTAATAGCCGCATCCGGTGCGATGAATTGCACGATTACCACAAAGACTGCCAGGATCGTTCCGATCATGAAAAGCAGCAGGTTGGGTGCCATGCCCACAAACATTTGCACTACTCCTGCGAAAATCAGACACACAGCCAGCACCGTCACAGCCATCTGCAATTTCTGCAGCCGTTTACGCCACACAGCCCGGCTCGTTCGCTCCCTCGGTCTGCGCTGCTGGTAATAATACTGATCCGCCACCTCAGACGGTCTGCCCAGTTCCTGGATAATAGCCCGCACATCACGTCCTGTGGGGCGTTCTCCTTCACAGTAGTCCTGCAGCATGGAATACATGATCTTTTTCAAATCCTTCTCAGCTCGTTTCTTCACCCAAAACGGCAGGCGGTCTACAATAGCCTGCACATATCTGTCGATTATCCGACGGTACATAATCATTTCCTCCCCATAGTATACGGACACCCCATATCCTGTCACATAGTCCTGCGTGTGCCTGTGTCAGTTCATTAATTTTCGCATATTCTCTGTCGTCTTCAGCCACTGTTCCCGAAGCAGTTCATATATTTCCCCGCCCAGTTTCGTGCGCCGATAATATTTTCGTGGCTTCGCCTCACCTGTCTCCCAGGTACTTTCCAAAACCCCCTGCTTCTCCAGCCTGCGCAGCAGTGGATAAAGAGTATTGGTTTCCACGATGATGCCCTTCGCAGATAACTCATTGACCAGATGATAACCATACATCGGTTTATCCAGTTGACTCAAGACACCTAGTACAATGGTTCCTCTGCGAAGTTCCATAGTCAACCCGGCAACAATCTCCTCTTTCTCCATACTTTTCCCCACTCACCGTAAAGCTCTTACTGTGTATCATACCTTATATTTTATTTAATCATATTATGAATTTATTTTTATTCTTATTTTTATAATATTTTACTTTTCAAATGTCACTCATTTCATTATAAAGTGTGACACACAGTATGTCAACAAAAAAGATGCCGAAATACAGGCTTTTTTTTGCATTTTATCCCATATTTCAGCACTCTTTTATTTAAAGTATTTTTTTATCACATGCAGTACACCGTCTTCATCGTTGGATTTCGTAATATAGTCTGCGACCTCCTTGACTACATCCTGGGCGTTTTCCATAGCAACGCCAAGACCTGCGCACTCGATCATGGAAATGTCATTATAGCCATCCCCGCAGCAGATCATCTCATCCGCCGTCAGCCCCAGACTGGACAGTAACTTCAGCAATGAATGAGCCTTGTCGATATTCTGCGGTACAATCTCGATAAAATACGGTTCCGAACGGTAAATGCTCATAAGCCCATTGAAATGACGCTGCATCTTCTTTTCCACCTGAGCAAGATGGTCCGGCTCGCCGGTCAAGACACATTTATTGGGCGTGAAATTCACATATCCCTTAAAATCCTCCACCGGTTTCAGTTTCAGTCGACAGACCCTGGCCTCCTTCTGTATATAGCAGTCAGGATCCAGGCTTGAGATCAGGGCATCCCCCTCATATGTCATGATGCCTGTGCCATATTCCACCGACTTATCATAAATCTGCCCGATCCACTCTGCGGGTATTACCTTTTCATACACAACTTTTCCAGTGCGGCAGTCGGTGATACAACTCCCGTTAAAGGACAGTATGTAACCGCCGTACTCTTCCAGCCGCAGTTCATGGGCCAGATGCACGATGCCGTGAGTGGGTCGGCCGGAAGCCAGCACCACTTTATAACCTTTTTTTTGAATATCAAACAATGCTTCTTTGGTTGGTTCTGTAATAATCTTCTGGGAATTGGTCAACGTCCCATCCAGATCCAGAACAATCATTTTATATTCCATATATCACCTATACATTGGCAAGACTCTGCGCAATATCCTCAATAATATCCTCTACATTTTCCAGACCTACAGAGAAGCGGATCATACCTGGATTGATACCTGCTGCCACCAGCTGCTCATCCGTCAGTTGACGATGGGTTGCACTGGCCGGATGCAGGACACAGGTACGGATATCCGCTACATGCACCTCATTGGAAGCCAGTTTCAGGCCGTCCATGAATTTAACTGCATTGGCTTTTCCCCCCTTGATGACCAGCGTAACAACACCGCTGGCACCACGCAGCATCTTTTTACCCAGTTCATAATATGGGCTGCTTGGCAAGCCTGGATAGTTTACAGATTCAATCTTATCAGAAGATTCGAAATACTCAGCCACCTTCTGTGCATTCTCGCAGTACTGTTTGATGCGGACCGGCAATGTCTCCAGACCAAGGTTCAAAAGGAATGCGGAATTCGCTGCCGGATATGCACCAAAATCTCTCATAAGCTGCATTCTGGCCTTGATAATATAGGCCATATCACCGAACTCTTTCGTGTAGGTCACGCCGTGATAAGACTCATCCGGCTCTGTAAAATCAGGGAACTTACCGTTCTTCCAGTTGAAATGACCGGAGTCCACGATGACGCCACCACACTGCAGGGCATGTCCGTCCATGTATTTGGAGGTAGAATGTACCACAATATCAGCTCCCAGATCAAATGGTTTACATAAAATTGGTGTGGCGAAGGTATTGTCACAGATCAACGGCACCTTGTGTGTATGAGCGATCCTTGCCAGTTTGGCGATGTCGCAAACATTCAATGCCGGATTGGCGATGGTCTCACAGAAAAATGCTTTTGTATTCTCCTTAAATGCTTTGCTGATTTCTTCCTCAGAAGCGTCCTGGTCTACGAAAACACATTCAATGCCGAATCTCTTTAAGGTAACGGCAAACAGATTAATCGTTCCGCCGTAGATAGCCGCCGTGCTCACCAGACTGTCCCCCGCGCTGCACAGATTCAGGACAGAGATCAGAGAAGCCGCCTGCCCGGAGGAAGTACAGAGTGCTCCCACACCGCCCTCCAGCGCTGCAATCTTTTTTTCCACCGCGTCTACGGTAGGATTGGCAAATCTGGAATACATAAACTCCATAGGCATATCAAACAGCTGGCCAATGTGTTCTGTAGAGTCAAACTTATATGTAGTGCTCTGCACGATGGGCAGTGCCCCCGGTTCTCCGTTTTTCGGTTCGTAGCCTGCATGCAGGCAAATAGTCTCGTCTCTCATTTTCCTTTGTCCTCTTCTTTCTTTACCTGATTCCCATGGAATCTTTTCATACGTTCTATCATATATCAAAAGCAAAAAAATTTCCACCATTCTATGCATGAAATTTTCTTCAACTGCACTACTTGTTTTTACGACTTTCCATTCTTATTCTTCGTTTTCTATAATTTTCTTTGTTTTTTCTCTCTCAATTTGTTTTACACTCTTTGTCGGTGTTGGTAAATTCTCTGGCATTGTTCCCCCCAAATCCTCAATTGTCCTCCTTACTTTCTTTCCAACCTCATAATGCACATCTCCAGCTTGCCTTTTTCCTATCACTTGATCCCTACGAAGTTTTTCATCGGTTTGTGTTGCTCGAAATAAATTTGCAGCAAGTTCTGTACTGCCCATATGATCTAGTATTTTCTGACTTTTCTTTAAACCTTTTCTTTCATGTATCTCTTTTACCCCAAGTCCGCCATATAATCCCTGATATCCTCTGTTCTGAAAAATAGCATAGTCTTTGGGTTCTTCAATTCCAGCCTTTTTCGCTGTATTCGCCAGAGATTTATTATGTTCTTTTATTTCATTGCGAATTGCCAGCCTTTTTTGTTCTTCACTTAGCTCATCATAGCCTTCTATTAATTCCTGTTGTCTTGTTTTTACTGCAAAATATGTCTGTCCTAAGGCAATAATTTCTTTTCTTGAATCTGCATTCATCACAATCAAATAACAAGCGTATCTTGACAATTCATAACTGCTGAACTCACGAACTGTCCCATTCCCACTCGCTATCCGCTCGCTTCTTTCAATAAAATGCGACCTCACATCATTTCCACTTTTATTACAGGCTTCTATCGCTCTTTTTATTACGGGAGTGAATTTATTATATTCTGAATATTCTAATAGTCTTGATAATTCTCTTGCAAGCCAGAATTCCTCTCCATATTCATTCGTATGTTTACACTTTTCAAATATGATCTCGCTATAATTTGGTATCGTGCCCATATTATCTACCTCCTATCTTACCAACGACTCGCTCACATGAGCGACTCGTTGACATCTCGATTCTTAATTACATTATATCGTTTTATTTCATATACTCAATATATTTTGAAACCTGCCCTGGGTTTTTCGGTCGATATGACCACGAAACGCCACAGATAATTCAGAACAGAACGCTCTGATAAGATATATCTGTTTTTATATGGTAACATAGAATTTTTCGTATTACAACATAAATAACAAGACGCCCTTTAAGTTTTGTACTTATCAGGCGTCTTTTCAAATTGGTAGAATGTATTGGACTTGTTCATACATACGTTTTTCATCAATGTGAATATGAAACATAACATCCCCCTCACCGAATGGTGTGAACACATCTGATTAACTATTCCTTATACTTATATATACACCAGCCGCAGACAAAAAGTTGCATTTTTCAGAAAAAAACTGCCCCCGCACAGAACATATTTCTCTGCTAATGGGACAGCCTTCCTGATTCCAGGTACTCTCTTATATATGAAATTTTTTGTGCAGTTCATTCAACACAGCTTTTCGCTGGAAACTGAAGAGTCCGGCGAGGAGCAGGGCACTGCAGCCTACGCAGATCACCGATGGGATCCGGGTGTTTACCAGTTTCAGAAATACGAAGATCATGGGAATCAACCCGAATACTCCGTTCATAAGCCAGTAGATCATATATTCCGGCGAATCCAGTTTCTGGACCATGGATATCACGATCAGAAAAATCGTGGTAACCAGAATACCGATGGGCAGGAAATACGTCACCGACCAGCCCTCCCAGCCTGTGGCCACATCCCAGATCACCAGGGCTATAGAGACTAAAAAGGTCTCCCACATGGCATTTTTCAGCAGATTACGCCGTTTGGCGATGCCCACCGAAGTCGCCACCCAGGCCATGGCAACACCTGCCATGACAAACCCAGCCCAAAAATACTCCGGATTCACGATCCAGTTGATGGTACAGCAGACCACGATCACCAGAATACAGCTAAAGGTCAGCCACTCCATAAACGGCTTAAAATTTGTTTTTTTGATATTTAATTCCGGAAAGAGCTGGTCTTCCGGATCCCAGGTGCCGCTGAGTTCACTCTGGCACAGGGGACATTTCTTCTGCCCGGTCCGAACAGTCACATGACATTTCTCACAATAACGCATGATACCCTCCTACGGTCTCGCCGCGATCTCCACCGGGATCCCCATCTGGGTCAGCATCCGGAAGAAATTCCGACGCATGGTTGTGTTTTCAAACACTGACGTAAAGCTCATCACCATATTATTTCCATATGAACACATACACAACTGCATATGCGGCGTACTGGTAAAGAAATCAAACAGTCGGATAAATGGCCGGCATTCCTCCGGCATGGTCACCTTCCCCACATTGGAAAAGATCGCCGTGTTGGAGTTCCTGTTCTGCCAGTTGCCCAGCTGCAGGAATCTTGTCTTAATCTCCAAAGGCACCATGCGCAGAATAAATTTGTGCTCGATGCCCACATACTCATTGACACGATACGCCATACGCTCCCTGGTAATCTCTCGCTTAAAGAAATCCGACACATAGGAAATCACGTCCTCTAATTTATCACTGTCTTTACTGAAATCATACCCAATATCAATCCAACTGAAATAATTCCGCCCGGAAGCAGAAGGGAAAAATTGCCTTAAGTTCACCGGAATCATAAGAGCCACCGGCTTCTTTCTCTGGGCAGGGCTCATCTCTTTTGCTATAGCGCAGAAAAACACCGCCGTCAAAAGCACGGTCACCGTGGTATGGTATTTATGGGATGCCTCGATCAGCTTGTCCACCGGGGCAATGCCCTCCACAATAGACTGGGAAGCATCCTGCAGCTTCGGATACCGCAGCTGGAAGGACTTGTATCTGGGTATTTTAATATTCTTCTTTTCCTTCTCATAATACTTTTCGAAGGAATCTTCTCTCTGTTCATAATCAGTCATATCAATGTCCAGTCTGGTGACCGGACCTTTGACCTTATCGGGATGAGTCTGGATCAGATAACGGTAAACGATGGTCTTTAGAAACCACATCACACCTGTCCCATCGGCCAGGGCATGGTACACCTCCAGATTGATCCGCCGCTTGAAATAGGTCACCTCAAAAAGCAGATTCTTCTGGTCCCGCTCATACATACGGTCGCAAGGTTCCTTGTACTCTTCCCGCACAATGGGCTTAAGATCAGATTCTTCCAGATAATTCCAAAACAATCCCTTCCGCATAACACAGGCAAACAGGGAAAAATCCTCCATGGAATCATCCACGGCCTGCTGCAGCGCCTCAGGAATTACATTTTCATTTAATTCACAGGCGAAACGAAAAACACGCTCGTCTTTGGCATTACTGGTCGCAGGAAAGATTTTCGCTGCATTCTCCAATGTCCGCCATTTCGTTTTCTTTGACTGAAACATGGTTTTCTCCTTCATTTAAAAAGGCATTGATATACTCTAAACATTGTTTAACATGAAAATACTTTGTAGACAGAGCAAAAAAACCGTGCAGCGCATCAGGAATCTCATGCATCTCCACCTCATTGCCTGCCTCAATTAGTCTCCTGCCGAAGGCCTGACCCTCATCACGCAAAGGATCAAACTGTGCTGTGATCAGAAGCGTCTTTGGCAGATCCGTGAGGTCTTCCGCCTTCATAGGGGAAAAGTATGGGTTCTCCAAATCTTCCGGGTATGTCTGATACAATTCCATATAATCCTGCATATTCTTTCTGGTCAGCAGATAGTCGGTGCCATTTTCAATCACCGACGGATATTTGGAATGTTCGGAATAATCATTGTCCACGCAGGGATAAATAAGTATCTGGCGCTTGGGCATGAATTCGCCCCGGTCTCTGGCCATCATGCTCAGGACGGCAGTGATATTGCCACCTGCACTGTCCCCAATCAGAGTAATCTGATCCGGGTCTACATTAAAGATCGTGCGCTCCTGGAAAATCGCCTTGACTACCGCATAGCAGTCCTCCAGCCCGATGGGGAAGCGAAACTCCGGTGCCAGCCGGTAATCCACCGATACCACCAGATGTCTGGTCTGCTGTGCCAGATTCCAGCACACTTTATTATAGGTGTCCACGCTCTCCGTCACAAATCCGCCGCCATGGCAAAAAATCAGCACCGGAAATTTATTCGGTCCTGTCTGACCCTTTTTTTCCTGCTGATCCGGAATATAAATCCTGGTGGGCACCTCATAATCACCATTATAGATCTTGTAATCAATGGTCTTATACAAGTGCTTCAAAGGATCGAACGCCTTAATATTAACCAGTCTCCTTGAAGTACCCAGATCAAAATCCGAGTAAGAAAGTGCCTTTAAAACCGCCTGCATTGCTTTATTTATCGCCATATTTTCCCCTTTCTGGGTAACAAAAAAGCGGGTGATGGGAATCGAACCCACGTCCTCAGCTTGGAAGGCTGATGTTCTACCATTGAACCACACCCGCGTTAACAACAATGCTGATTTTACAGCATTGACGTGGTTTTGTCAAGTTATCTGCATATATTTCTTTTTCTATTCTGCCGCTTTTTTCGCCTCATCCACAACGCAGGATTGATTCTTTCCCTTTGTCTATAAAAATCCCCCATATACTTGTCATTATAAATCATTTCTTTCATAATGACAAAGGATATGGGGATATTTTACAAAATTTCACATATGTGATTTTTACAATTATTCTGCTGCAGTGTCTGCTGTTGTATCTGCAGTGGTATCTGCAGTGGTATCTGCAGTCGTATCTTCTGTTGTCGCCTCTGTCTCCGTGATGGTGGCATTCTCTTTGAGAATATCCAAAACGATATAATATTTAACAGTGAGATCTATGTTGCACTCTGCCACACCAGCTGCGATTGCCTCATCTTTGGAAGCCACATTGTTCTGTTCCAGAATAAAGCTCAGTTTGTCTGTATAGGTCTGATCATCTACTTTAATGCCTTCTTTGTCCAGAATAGAATCCAGAACAAGCATGTAGCGAACGTTTGTCTTTGCTGATTCTGCCAGACTGTCCTCTGTCATACTGTATGCCTGCAGTAACGTATCCAGATCCACACCATACTGGTCTGCATAAGACTGGTACTGTGCTTTGGATGCTGCTGCCCATTCGTCCACCATATCCTGCGGATACTGGGTGAAGGTTGCCGTGCCATACACCTGATTCCATGCATCATTTTCCAGAGTAGCTTCATTGCTGTTATCTGTCTGGGTCTGCATAGACTGTTTCAGGTCTGCTTTGTACTCATCTGCATTGGTAAATGTACTGTTTGCTGCAAGCCACTCGTCTGTAATCTCTGTTGTCGGACGACTTACTTTATTTACCGTAACTGTAAACACTACTGCTTTTCCAGCCTTAGTTGGATCCGTCGTATAGTCCTCTGGAAAAGTCAGGTCCAGATCTTTTGTCTCTCCTGCCTTCATACCGATCAGGCCAGTCTCAAATCCTTCAATAAAACTGTTTGATCCGATGACCAGATCCGTACCTTCTGCACTGCCGCCTTCAAACTCCTCGCCATCGATTTTTCCCACGTAATCAATGTTAGCCGTATCTCCGTCCTGCACAATACCCTCTGCCACTTCGATCGGATTGCTTGCCAGATTGCTTGTCACCTGATCTTCAACCTCCTGATCTGAAATGGTAGAAACTGTTCTGGTCAGAGTCAGTCCTTTATATTCCCCAATGGTGACAAATGCATCGATGCCCGCACTGTCCACGGTATCTTCCGTAATCGGCGTGGTGTCTTTTTCTACAGTATCCTCTGCTTCCGCGGTATCCTCTGTAGTATCTGTTGTCTCTTCCTTTGCAGCATCATCTGTGGTATCAGCGTCTTTAGATCCGCAGGCCGTCAGACCTAATGCAATGGTCATTCCTAAAATCAATAATCTCTTTTTCATAATACTCTCCATTTCTTTTTGTTCACGAATTTCTATAGTCTATCACATGAATGTGTGCACTTTGTGAACAGACGATTTTTATTCTAGCATACTTTTCACAGGAAGTCACAGATTTTAGAAACTTTTAATCTGATCCGTCCCATCGTCCACCGTATTTTCGATTTTTTTAATAACCAGATTATAGCCGTAATTATCATTTACTCTGACAAAAACCCGGTCATTCACCTTGTGTCCACGGATGGCTTTTCCGATAGGTGATTCGATGCTGATCAGGCCCTTGATAGAATTTCCCCGGATGGATGTGACCAGTTTATAAGTCTCGCACAGGTCGTCCTCCTCAAAATAAACCGTCACTGTATTATTCAGCCCCACTTCGTCCTCACTGGATTCTTCACTGATCACCACCGCGGTCTTTAACATACGCTCCAGATAACGGATGCGGCTCTCGTTCTGATTCTTGTCCTTCTTTGCCGCATGGTACTCAAAGTTTTCACTTAAGTCTCCGTGGGCTCTGGCTTCCTTCACTGCCTCCAGGGCCTCCTTGCGCACAACCAGTTTCCGACGCTCGATCTCCGCTTCTATTTTCTCTATATCTTTTTGCGTTAATTTGTCGTACATATGATTACCTCTCTCGCTATTCGCTTTGACTATTTTACCTCTTTTTCCTGCGGAAGGCAAATGTGGCAGTTATCCTGTTGTTTAGTCTACCCATTTTAGGGGTCCACATTTAACCGATTCGTTCTTGACTTCATATTTTTCATCCAGTATAATACCTGTCTTTGGTATCAGACATTAAAAAATGGTGATAACACATAATATAGAAAAAGCTGTTGCAGAATTTGCAGCAGCTTTTTCACATCATAGTTTATGATTTGTGATAGATTTAATTTGTGTCTCACTTAGAAAATAATTTGTTAATGGAAGACGGAGCTTTTTCGACAATTCAATAATAAATGCGGAAGATGTTGTTGTGTTTATGTATTTTGTTTCGGATTTTGTCACAGTAAAATCTTTGAAAAAGTGAAAAATATCATGTGTTGAATAGGCGTTTTCAAGCACTTTAAATTGAAAGATTCTTTCCAGTAATACTGTGAGATAACAAATCAGGAAATGTCCTTTAATTGTTTCCTCTTTTTGCAAAAAGACAGGTCGGGCATCCAAGTCTGATTTCATGATTTTGAAGGATTCTTCAATACGCCATAAGTTGTGATAGATCTGATAAATGTCAACATCCGGCATTTCTATTTCTGAAGTCACTAATAGGTTAAACCCTGCAAATTTCAGATCTTTATCAATCGCATCCTGATTGATGGCCACACAGGCTTTTTTACCTTTTTCATCGGTAAAACTTACATATTTTCCAGTCTCGCCATATTCATTTCGTTTCGTCTGGGAAGCGGTCATCAATTTTGCTTTTTCAACCATCCGGTTTATTTCATATTTCTTTTTTGCTGCAAGAGTAGGATTGTATGTTAATAATCTTTTTTCTGTGAGCATGATGGTCTTCTTTTTTCCTTCAAATTCAACGTCATAAGGGAATTTACCAACACAAGATTTATAACGGTACAGCAAAGTCCCTTTTGCGTCTCTCATTTCCTTAAAATCCTGGTCTAGCAGAACCCACGTCTTCTCTGTCCCGGGTAATCCCTTTACGGATTTTGAAAACAGGTATCCGTCACCATTTTTCCTTGAAAATGCGATATTCTGTGCACAATTAAGTCCTTTGTCAGCTACATGAATCGTTCTGCCAGTAATGTTGTTTTTATCTTTTAATTCCTGAATCACATTTCTAAGAACTGGTTTTTCAGATTCATTTCCAGGATACATTTTCATTCCAATTGGAATTTGGTCAGCATCCAGCAAAAGGCCAAGCCCGACAAGCGGATCTTTTTTATTTTCTTTACTAGGTCCTTTCCGTTGAAAATCATTTTCTCTGTCAATTTCAAAATAGAAGTTGGTGCAGTCAAAGTACGTTTTGGCAGTATCCACCCCATATATTTTATTCGTCTGAACGTTAAAAATCTCAACAAACTTTTCGTAATCATTTCCAATGAAGGATAATCCATCGAGAAGCTGATCGTATGAATAGGAGATGTTTTCAAAAAGGTTTGGCAGAACTTCATGAAAGGTTCTGTATTTGCTGCAGGGATTAACAGCCCTTGCATAAATGAGAGAGGACAGAAGCTCATAAAGGTCGAACTCAAAATCATTTGTAATCTTAAAATAATCAACGTAGTGTTTGATATTGAGCTTGTTCATGATTGATTTCAACGGAAAGTATCCGAGAAAGCGGTTCGGAGAAACGTCAGAGATCTGCCGAATGCCTTCAGATTTACGCTGTTGATTTAAAGAATCCACTTCCTGTTGAAAATAAGAAACCGGATCAGAGATGCCTTTTTCCTTCCATGTTTCAACAGAACCAAGAGATTTGAAAGTTTTATGTGCAGTCCCCTTTTTTGAAGGCTGATAAAAACTTTCACAAATAGAAAGATAAGTACGCCCTTTTAATGTCGCTTTCTTTAGAAAATATGCCATAAAATACCTTCCTATTCTGTCAAGCCTAAATCTATCGATTTTACTAGCTTTGACGATTTTTATTTACCTCTAAAACAGAGCCGATAGTGATGAATATCGTAGTATCAAGTACTGAATAGTTGAAAAATAGGTATAACTTTAAAAGCATCCATTTCGTTTGCTA
>JAQUWF010000129.1 GCA_028692975.1 Lachnospiraceae bacterium | reverse complement strand
ACGGAACGGGCAGCCGTCACCCTAGCTGGAGATGTGGGAATGTCACCCCACCTATTTCATTCAACGGTTTAGCTGGTAACTTCGGTTACCAGCTTTTTGTTTGTGTAAATGATAGATTAAACCGCTCCGGCGTTTTAATAAAAACAATAAAAAAATGGGGGAAATGAGTTATGAAAATTCTAAATCATTTCAAAAAAGTAGAAGCTACCTCATCAATATCTGCCTCTCCAAATAAACTTGAACCAATTAAAGACGCACATACTCTTCCGTATCACCCAGAAGACTTTAAAAGTTATCATATAAAAGTGCTTAGACGTCTAAATAAGCACTCAATAAAGGAACCCTTTTCCGGGCTTATGACATTAGAAGTTGATATACCAAATTTCATACCTATACTACTTAACTTAAAATTAATCAGAATAAGTAAATACCAAGAATCTCTAACACTTTTAAAAGCTGATAATTTAAAATCTATTTTGAAAGG
Source organism: Lachnospiraceae bacterium (assembly GCA_028692975.1). Lineage (GTDB taxonomy): Bacteria > Bacillota > Clostridia > Lachnospirales > Lachnospiraceae > JALENY01. The sequence goes on along the minus strand of JAQUWF010000129.1, from coordinate 7,323 downwards.
CTTGTATTTAAAATCCACAGGCAAAAAGCAAGAATTAATTGACTTATTGCTTTCTCGAGCAGATGAGTCAATGGTAAAATCAAGCTCAGAATATTCAGATTTTTATTTGCTTACAGAAGCTGGAAAAGAATTAATTGATAACTCCTACTCTGACTTTCAGGAAAAAGAAAAAAACTTTATTGACAGCATGGTTGAATTAATACAATCGAATAGAATAGACGATGCATACAGACTAATCTGTAAAAAAAATGCTGAAAATCCTGTTCCGACCGGTATGAATGTTGACTGGATGGAATGGTATTATAATGGAATACCAGCTTCTCAAAAAAGCATATATCTTCAATGTTTAAATTCTTCTTCAAACAAATTATCAACCGCTCTTGCCATCTATTGTGATATATCCGGTGAAAGCGGTCAAAGAATAAAAAATCAATATGCGAATATATTAGGCACAAAGAATGATGTCCTCTATAATTTAAAATTGATATCTACGATCAAAAACGTCGACAGTTATATAAATAGTGGAATTGAAAAATATCAATTTTTATCTATACTTGATGCAGACACATGCCCCGTATGTGGAAAACTTGACGGCAAAATATTTAAACTAAAGGATTTGAAAATAGGAGTTAACTGCCCTCCAATGCATGATGGATGCAGATGCACTACTACAATCTCTCCCTTATATTCCTGTGAAACCTCTATGCGTTTTGCAAGAGATAGAAATAATAAGGGTATTATGGTTCCTGCAAGTATGACTTGGAATGAATGGAAAGAAATATATTTAAAGCAAGAAAAAACACAATCCAAAACAAAAACTAAAATGACTAAAGAAGAAATATACCAATTTGCACTCGAGTGTGAAGAACTCGCTCGAAAAAACGATCTAATAGAATAATCAAATAATCTTCATAACAGAAAGGAAGTGTCCGCCATGCCATTACTAAAAAATGAACATTGTACATCCGAAGATTACTGGAACCTGCCAGACGGCCAGCGCGCAGAGCTGATTGATGGAAAACTGTATGATATGGCTCCGCCAAACAGAATACACCAGAAACTGGTCTCTCAATTAAGCAGAGAGATTGGCAATTATATTGAAAGTAAAAACGGCTCCTGTGAGATCTATCCTGCTCCATTTGCCGTCAATCTGAACGCAGACGATGAAACTTATGTCGAACCGGATATCTCTGTTATCTGTGACAATAGCAAGTTCACAGACAAAGGGTGCAGCGGTGCTCCTGATCTGGTGATTGAGATCGTATCGCCCAGCAGCCGGCGGATGGACTACAACACTAAAAATGCCTTATACAGTGATGCAGGCATACGGGAATACTGGATCGTGGATCCGGCGAAGGAGCGCACTACCGTTTATCATTACGAAGAAGATGCAGCACCGATCGTGTTTCCGTTTGATCAGGCTGTACCCGTTGGCATTTATGGAGATCTGGCTATTACTATAGCTGATTTATTGAAATGAATTAAAAACCGCCCCAGTATTGGCGTACTGAGCGGGATATCTGATCTGGACAATGACAATATAATAGATTTACCCGGGGAACCGATGGGGCGCTATTCTGGCCACCTACTCTCTAATGAGAAAGGGGCTGGTGCTTATGTACGTTACTTTTAATGACTTATTTACATTTGTTATAATGCTTGTAGCTGTAATAACTCTTGTTAAGCATAAAAAATAACGCCCTCATCTTTGGCCAGATAGGCGTTATTTTTTAATACATATCTTACCGAGGTGGCTAGGATCAAGCTAGCTATCGGTTCTCTTGTTAAGTCTATTATATGAAATATTTTTCTCATTGTCAAAAGATTTTTTTAAACCGCTTAAAGGAAAGGGCTACTTGCCGGATTCATTCCATCCAAACAGTTTCGAATGATTAGTGGCTGGATGGCCATCCATGAAATGGAATTATATGAAGCTTGGAACAATGCAGTACAAAATAAAAACCGCCCCAGTGTTGGCGCACCAGAGCGGCTTTCCAAGATTTTCTATACAGGCCCGGAAGCGTGTATAACTCAATCCCAAACACATTGAATTATACCACATTCTTCCTACACCTGCATAGGTGTATTTTTTATACTTTTTTATCATAATTTGATACAGGAGGATGTGGTGATATGAAACAGGAAATGAAAACTCTGCGGGCCGGATGCCTTTATATCCGCGTCAGCACCCACATGCAGGAGGAACTGTCCCCGGATGCACAGAAGCGTCTGCTGCTGGACTATGCCAAAGCGAATAACATTGTGATCTCCAATGAATACATATTCCTGGAAGGCGGTATCTCCGGGAAAAAAGCGGACCGGCGGCCGGAGTTTATGCGTATGATCTCCATTGCAAAGCAGAAGCCCTCCCCGTTTGATGTGATACTGGTGTGGAAATTCAGCCGTTTTGCCCGCAATCAGGAGGAAAGCATCGTTTATAAGTCCCTGCTGCGAAAACAGTGCAACGTGGACGTTGTAAGCGTCTCAGAGCCTATTATAGACGGCCCCTTCGGCAGCCTGATTGAACGTATCATTGAATGGATGGATGAATACTATTCGGTTCGGCTTTCCGGTGAAGTGTTCCGTGGGATGACCGAAAAAGCACTGAAGGGCGGATACCAGGCAAGACCGCCGCTTGGTTACCGGATTGACCGCCGCGGTGAACCCCCGGTGATCGTCCCGGAGGAGGCCCGGACGGTACGGCTCATTTTTGACAAATATGTTCAGGAGCGTATGGGCATGTTTGATATTGCCAGGCATCTGAACACCCTTGGCCTGAGAACCTCCCGTGGAAAAGCTTTCGAATGCCGCAGCATTGAATATATCATCCAAAACCCCACCTACTGCGGCATGATCCGCTGGAACCGGACAGAGAACGAAACCAACCGGATCAAGGATAAGAATGACTGGATTGTCACGCAGGGAGTCCACGAGCCTATCATCTCCACCGAATTGTTCGATCAGGCCCAGCAAATCTGGAAGCAGACCTATCACCCGCGCGGGGCGCGCCCCTCTTCCACTTACCGTCACTGGCTCAGCGGCATTGTGAAATGTCCTGCCTGTGGCCGGACCATGATTGCAAAAAAGTTCAAAGAAAAAAGTACGGGAAAGGAATACTGTTATTTTACCTGCTACGGTTATGCGAAAGGCAAATGCCCTTCCAAAACTTCGGTCAGCTCCAGAAAAATAGAACCGATCGTGCTGAACGGAATACAGGAAGCTACCAGATGCGAGGATCTTGCTTTTGAGATAAAGCAGAAAGAAACTGCTGAAGAGATTGATGAACGCGCACTGCTGGAAGAACAGCTTGCGAAAATAGCGGATAAAGAAGACAGGATAAAGGAAGCATACCGAAATGGCATTGATACACTGGAAGAATACAAAGAGAATAAAGAGCTGCTTGTGCAGGAAAGAAAATCTCTGGAGACACGGATTGCCGCCTGTGTTCCTTTTGTAACTGAGGTGGATAATTCCCGTATGATCATGTCTGAACGGATCAGCGGTGTCTATGATATCCTCTCTTCTGACAGCTTCAATGCCGTCCAGAAAAGCACTGCTGTTAAATCAATTATTTCTAAAATTATTTACCGCAAGGAGGAGGATACCGCTGATATTTTTTATTTTCTCTCCTGAGGCACCTCGAAAAACGCCCATTTTAAGCCATTTTTCAGGCTTTGAACGTCCTTGCAAAAAGGTTGACACAATGGGGAAGCAAGTCTCTCGGTGACCAGGGCTATGAGCCCATCGAAATTCTGCGTTACTACTATGGAAACAGTATGTATATTAATTTTGCCGAAGAAGTGTCCGGAGTTCCCTCTTCTTATCCCGGTTTTCCGCTGGATATTGGTTCATCCGGAGAGGATGTACAAAAAATTCAGGAGCAGCTAAATCGAATTTCTGACAACTATCCATTGATTCCCAAGATTTCGGAAGATGGAATTTTTGGTGAAAGAACACAAAATGCAGTAAAAGTCTTCCAATCCGTCTTCGGTCTGACACCAGACGGCATTGTGGGCAGCCGGACCTGGTATAAAATTCAGGAAATTTTCGTAGGTGTTACCAGAATAGCTGAGTTGATGTAACGAAAAAACGAATACCTCATGCATCCTTCAATGCCGGGTATTCGTTTTTTCGTTCTTCTTTTATGAGAATTCTACTTTGACTGAACTCTGGCTACACCTGTCTTTACTGCCGCCTCTGCTACCGCTTTTGCTACTGCATCTTTTACTCTGGTATCAAATGCTGCCGGAAGAATATAATCTGCATTCAGTTCATCATCACTGACAATGCCAGCGATAGCGCGTGCTGCAGCTACCTTCATCTCATCATTGATAACCGATGCTCTTACATCCAGTGCTCCACGGAAAATTCCCGGGAATGCCAATACATTATTTACCTGATTCGGGAAATCACTGCGTCCGGTAGAAACAACTGCAGCGCCGCCTTCTTTTGCTTCATCCGGGAAAATCTCCGGTGTCGGATTTGCGCATGCAAAGATGATTGCATCCTTTGCCATGGTGGATACCATTTCTTTGGTCAGAGTGCCCGGTGCAGATACTCCGATAAATACATCCGCGCCTTCAATTACATCTTCCAGCGTTCCTGCTTCATGTTCCTGGTTCGTAATCTTAGCCATCTCTTCTTTGATCGGATTCAATCCCTCTCTGCCTTCGTAAATAGCACCCTTACGATCTGTCATAACAACGTGCTTCAGCCCCATGCTGATCAGCAGCTTGATAATGGCAATACCGGCTGCTCCTGCACCGCTGGTTACAATCTTAATATCATGAATATCTTTCTTTACAAATTTCAAAGCATTGATCAATCCAGCCAGAGTAATCACGGCTGTACCATGCTGATCATCGTGGAAAATAGGAATATCACAGCACTCCTGTAATTTCTGCTCGATTTCAAAGCAGCGAGGTGCACTGATATCTTCCAGATTCACTCCGCCAAAACTGCCTGCAAGCAGTTTTACTGTCTGTACAATTTCATCTACATTTTTGCTTCTGACGCAGAGCGGAATTGCATCTACATCGCCAAAAGCTTTAAATAATACGCATTTTCCTTCCATTACCGGCATACCGGCTTCCGGTCCGATATCGCCCAGGCCCAATACTGCCGTACCATCTGTCACTACTGCAACCGTATTCCATCTTCTGGTCAGTTCATAGCTAAGATCCGGGTTTTTCTGAATTTCCAGACAAGGCTGTGCAACACCAGGTGTATAAGCCAGAGAAAGCGCATCTTTGCTGTCTACCGCTGCTCTTGGGGTGATTTCAAATTTACCTTTCCATTCGTAGTGAAGTTTTAATGATTCTTTTGCGTAATCCATATCATTCTCCTCTTTCTCTATATTCAAAATATTTTGATGGGGTTCCATTTCACAAGTCATATTATACCTAAGATTTTCCGACTTGTAAACAGTCATTCTCCATAACACATAATAAAAAAAGCCCTCAAATAAGGACTTTTTCTTACCTGCCGCAAGGCGGAAGCGAACCGTTTAAAACAATCACAAATGCTGATAGAAAGGGACTTGGAAAGCTTCATCACGATCCGGGTGTTCAATAAGTGTCCAAAGGTTCCACCTACGAATTGGCATTTATCATTAGCTCTGCAAACCGAAATCCGTAGGCCGGTCAATCCTTTTTCCATAAATTTCCATTTTTTATTATGTCAACAACAAGATAAACCACAATCGGTACTAATATAATAAGAGAAACAACGGTATTTATTGGATTTGGCAGTATGTTTCCTAACAATACTGCTATGACTATAAACAAAAGTATATTATCCTTTTTCATATATAGGTTCTCCTTTATTTTCCTCGACAAATTCAATTTGTTTAACCTCCACTATTCACAGTATAATTCTATTTTATAAAATACACAAGCAAAAAAGGCATGAGAGACTTCCCTATCTTTGCATACCCTTCTATGCATTCCATGTCATTAACAGCAGCCATCTGCTATTCTTTTGCATAGACAATCAATTCCCCGACTTCACAGCTAAAATAGCCACACAGCTTACAGATTAAATTCGCATCCAGTCTTTGAAATTCATTTGTGCAATATCTGTTTAAATTTGGCCTCGGTATATCCAGTTCCTTACAAACGGTATTTTTGCTGAAACAATGATTTATCCGTTTCCAAAAGAAAAGTAAAAGTAGTTCATCAGATGAAATGGAATACTTCACTACCTGCAAAACGCCAACAAAGGAAAAAATGATGTACTTGCTTTTCAAAAACTTGGAATTTCATCATAAAGTGTACAAAGGTGTGCAAACTTTTAGACACAAAAAAATAAGAGAAACGCTTTAAATTTAACGTTACTCTTATTTTTCATTAATGCCGCAAACCGGAATCGAACCGGTACGGGTATCACTACCCACGGGATTTTAAGTCCCGGGCGTCTGCCAGTTCCGCCACTGCGGCATATCCAATATAAAATTGGAATGGGACCTATAGGGCTCGAACCTATGACCCTCTGCTTGTAAGGCAGATGCTCTCCCAGCTGAGCTAAGATCCCAATACATACAAACAAGCCATAAAGCATACTTCAAATACCTACTTAATGCAATATCGCTTATCCATACTAAGCGACCCAGATCGGACTCGAACCGACGACCTTCGCCGTGACAGGGCGACGCTCTAACCAACTGAGCCACTGGGCCAAACAAAAACTATAAAATTATTTCTTGGATAAATGGACCTTCGGGGACTCGAACCCAGGACCGACCGGTTATGAGCCGGTTGCTCTAACCAACTGAGCTAAAGGTCCAAGAAGCCGATGATCGGACTCGAACCGATAACCTGCTGATTACAAATCAGCTGCTCTGCCAATTGAGCCACATCGGCAAAATCAATACTTCGATTTTTACCAGCGTAGCTGGCCAGCCGTATAGAAACCTAATGACTCCTACGGGATTTGAACCCATGTTACCGCCGTGAAAGGGCGGTGTCTTAACCGCTTGACCAAGGAGCCTTACTATTTTATTAATTTTCTTCTAAATTCATATTTTAATTTCAACTGCAAAACTCCCCGAGTTGGGCTCGAACCAACAACCCTTCGGTTAACAGCCGAATGCTCTACCATTGAGCTATCGAGGAATAAAGATATGAGAAGGTAATCCATTCGCTATGCGAATATATTACAATGGATCACTTACATTTAAAATTGTGCTCCGCACAATGGGTAAGTGAGAAGGTAATACATTTGCTGCACAAATATATTACATGACATACCTTCAAAACCACACACAGAAATTTTTATATCATCCGATTTTCTTACAACCCGTTATCCTTTGGATAAGCTTGCGAC
>JAQUWF010000024.1 GCA_028692975.1 Lachnospiraceae bacterium | reverse complement strand
GTCAAGGAGAACAAAAAAAAACGTGCAGTAAAATACGGCACGTTAAGATAACCCTTATATGTAGGATGAGAATTTAATTTGCAGTAAAAATGCAGTCGGTTGGAATTATAATTTGCTGGCTGACACTGGAGCCCGTTATCAGGAAATATCCTCAGGCGGAAGCCTATCTTTACCGGACGGCGACGGAACGCTTTGCGGATGTCCTGTGGGTAATGCAGCAGATTTTATTCTTGAGTGTGGACCGCCGTATTGGCCAGTTTTTGTGGGACGAAATCACCCGTTCGTGCTCGCTGGTCATTGCCATGACTCACGATGAGATCGCCCGCTACATGGGCAGTGCCAGGGAGGTGGTCACGAAAGGGCTGAAATATTTCCAGTCGGAGGGCGTTCTGACACTGAGCCGCGGGAAGATCACGGTGGTAAATAAAGAAAAATTGAAAAAATATATTTGATTACAGGAAAAAGTACGGTCAAGATGTAGAAAAGAGGCTATATGAAAAAGCAGGAACTCTATGATACATTAATCAAACCCAGTTTTTTAGAAGTGCGATTAAAGGAATATTATGAAAGAACAGGGGAATTTTATCCCACAGACAAGATCTCGGATCTGATATCGGAGGGTGACTATGCCCAATGGGGGATTAATGGAAGGATCAGGACACAGGCAATAAATGGCTGTTTGGAGGAAAATCCATTCGAACTGATGGAGTCTGATTACTTTGCAAATGGAGATGATATAAGGATTCTCAAGAATTTGAGCTATACACATGTATCTGAGCACCAGCATACCTTTTTTGAGATGATGTTCCTGCTAAACGGAGAGTGTACCAATATTGTGGACGGAAGCAAGATCAATATGAAACAGGGTGATATCTGCATTATTCCGCCGAGGGTGGTTCATTCGATCGAAGTTAACAGTGAAAGTGTCCTGTTCAATATTCTCATTAAGACATCCACCTTCACGGATGCATTTATTCCCTTATTACGTTACAGCAATGTTTTGTCTGATTTTTTTAATGAGATTCTGTATGCGAATACTTACAAAAAATATTTGCTATTTCATACGGAAAATGATGAAGAGATCATGGATAGTTTTCTTGATATGTATGGGGAACAGCAGGAAAAGAAAAATTATTATGCAGAAATCATGAATGGGCTACTTATGGTTTCCTGTGGAAAACTATTGCAAAAACATGAGCAGGATGTGGAATACCCCATGGAATATGTGGAAGAACATAATATCATTCCAAAGATCATAGCCTACATTGAAAAAAATTATAATGTGGTAACCCTGGATAAATGTGCAGTACATTTTCATTTTAATTCCCAATATCTGAGTGCGCTGCTAAAAAAACATACGGGAAAACCATTTTCTCTTATTCTGACAGAAAAGCGCATGGTGGTTGCCAGGGAGCAGCTTTTAAAAACAAATAGTACCCTAAAAGAAATCAGTATACAGCTTGGATATCAGAATGAAGATTATTTCATGAAAGTTTTTAAAAAATATTACGGATGCACACCGGGAGAATATCGCAGAAAGTAATAGGGTCATCAACTCTTTTTTTTGCAGTTCAATATCTGAAAATTACATTTTGCCATAGAATCATCTGGTTTAAAATGAACATGTTGAAGTTCATAAATTCCTTCATGGAGCGAATATGAAGGAAGGGATTAATCAGGAGGTTAGCAGGATGGATATTTTGGAAAAATTTAGAAACCCGGAGAAACAGTATAAACCAGATGTGAGATGGTGGCTCGCGGAAGGTCTTCATACGGATGAAACACTGAAAAATGATATAAAATTATTGGATGAATCAGGATTTGGGGCGGTAGAATTCCTGGCAATGGAAGAGCCGGGAGCAGATTCGAAGATCTACGGCTGGGGTTCGGAGGAATGGGTCCACGATTCACGCCTGATGTTTGAAGAGACAACAAAAAGAGATCTTGGCATCAGCGCGACCTGCGGGACAAACTGGTCGAATTGTAATCTGACTACCATTACGCCGGATGACAAGGCAGCAGCCAAGGAACTGGACTATGAAGTAGAGATTCTTGCTCCGGGAGAATCCAGATCAGGAAAGATTAAAGACTGCAAATTGTTCATGGATGGCGTTACCAAGCAGGAACTGATAGCAGTTGTGGCGATCAAAACAGGCGATGAGAAGGATGGGAAGAAATACCTTGATAAAGAGTCGGCAGTTGTTTTGACAGATAAGGTGGCAGACGGAAATCTGGAGTGGAGCGCACCGGCCGATGGGACATATTGTTTATTCTTTTTCTGGATCCATGGCACAGGGCAGACAGCAGCACCATCTGTAAGCGTTTCCTACACGGTTAATTATATTGACCATTATGGCATTGATGCTTTTAAAGAATACTGGGATAATGTCGTTCTCACGGATGGCTTGAAGGAAACCATTAAGAAAAATGGAAAAGCCATGATGTATATGGATTCTCTGGAACTTTCTACCTTCGCAAAAGGCGGGCAGTTATGGGGATACAATTTTTTAAAAGAGTTTGAGGCCAGAAGAGGCTATGATCTGACACCATTACTTCCGTTCATCATAAAAGAACCGGGAATGATGCAGGATGATTTTACATATTATTACCGGATGGAAGATGGGAAATATGAGGAAAAACTCCGCAATGACCTTTATCAGACCATGACAGATATGTATATGGAAAATATGATGAAGCCAATGCAGGAATGGTGTCATGCCAACAACATGATCCTGCGCTCAGAGATTTCCTATGGGCTTCCATTTGAAATCTCACAGCCGGGAAAATATGTGGATGATATTGAAACAGAATCTTTAGAATTCTGTTCCCAGATAGAGTCATATCGTAATCTGGCAGGTCCGGCACATATTTATGACAGACTGTATTCCAGCGAAACAGGGGCTACTATGCTGAATTATATGATGGGACTGGATTTTTACACCCAGATTATCTTCACACAGTTTGCCGCAGGTATTACAAAAACAGTATTACATGGATATTCCAGTATTGCCGGATCAGAGGAATCTACCCAGTGGCCGGGTCACGAAGGCATGTGGCCGATTTTCTCCGAGCGCTTTGGCGTGAGACAGCCGGCATTCCAGCATTACAATGACTGGACGGCAATGGTTGCAAGGTATCAGATGCTGCTCAGACAGGGAAAACCGAGGATGGATCTTGGGATTTTGAGACTGGATTATAATTTTAACAATTTGATCTTCGGTGGAGAAAATGAAAAGGAACTATATGAGCACAAACTAATGCGTGGACATGAAGGTATGTACTGGAAGGATATGAAACTTCAGGACGCCGGATATACCTGGGATTATTTTGCACCGCAGATTCTGGAAGAAGATTTCGTGGATGTGGGAAATAAAGAACTTCTGCCGGATGGCCCTGGCTACCAGGCATTGATTATCTACCAGAATGTCATGCCTGTTAAGACAGCAGAAAAACTTTTGAAACTGGCGAAAAAAGGACTTCCGATTATATTTGTAAATGGAGTAACGGAAACCATACGTCCAGGTGGAATCTCAAAAACACATAAGAAAGCGGCGGAGATCACACCGTTTAACGATGGAAATGATACGCTGTTGGCTGACCTTATCACCCAGATGAAAAATCTTGAGAATGTAGTAGAAATCGATGATCAGGATAAGACCTGCGAAACCCTTATGAGTCTTGGCATCAAGTCCAGGACAGAATTTACTGAGCCCAATGAAAATATACTGACCCTTACCAGACAGGACGGAAAGGTAACTTTCTTCTATGCCTATAACAAGGAGTACACACAGACAGAGAACTTTACCTTTAAGGTGGCAGTGGCAGGAAGAGGAAAACCGTACAAAATCGACTGCTGGAATGCAGAAATCGAAGAGGTTGGATGCTATGAGACTACCAATGCGGCAACGGTGCTGACCATAACCTTAGCACCTGGAGAGGCATGCCTGTACGCTATTGATACGGCGGAGCAGGAGGAATATATCAAAAAAGCAGAGGGCTGCAGTGTAACGAAGAAAGACGGAGCCTATGTGGTAAAAGTAACAGAGAGCGGCAAACATGTGCTGACGGTTTCGGATGATACCTGTAAAGAAGTGGAAGCAGTTGTACCAGACAGCATTGAGTTGGAACGGTGGAATCTGGAAGTGGAAGACTGGAATGCAGGCGAGAAGAAGGTGATTACCGAAGACAGGGGTCTTGGTATCATCACCAAAGAAGTATATTATGAAACCACCAAAGATATTATTTCGGCAGGTGAAATCACATTAAAGCCCTGGAAGGATATCCCGGCAATCGGACCGGATGTTTCAGGCGTAGGGTATTACAAGACCTCATTCCAGACACCGGCGGATTGGGACGACAGCACAGGTGTGGTGCTGAAATTAGGCAATGCCAATAAGAATACTGTTGCGGTGTATGTAAATGGAACGAAAGGCCGTGCCGTTGACTTTGATGCGCTGGAGGTGGATATCACGGAGCTGGTGCAGCCAGGAGTGAACGAAATTACAGTAGAGGTTTCCAGCACCTTAAACAACAGGCTGCTGGCCAGAGGCTATTATGATATGGTAAATGAATTATCAAAGATGCTCTCAGATCATGCCAACAATGCTTTTGAAGGAGGCGCAGCAGAGGAGGAAGAACAGCCAACCGGTCTTTCCTTTGATGTACAGACCTCACCGCAGGATTATGGACTGACCGATTTTGCAAGACTGGATTTTTACAAAAAAGTGGTGATCAAGTAATTGAGCCAAAAAAGAAGTGCTTCTGTGTTTATGCAGGGCACTTCTTTTTCCGGCTATTTCTCTAAAGGAATGGTAATACTGATGGTAGTTCCAAAGCCTAAGGTACTATGGATATCAAACTGGTAATTCCCTTTGTACACATACTCGAGCCTCTGTCGGATATTGTCCAGACCGATGTGCGGCTTTTTATCATCGTAAATGTGATAGGAGTGGTTTCGTATCATGTTGAGCCGCTCCTCCGGAATACCGGTTCCATCATCGCTGATTTCTATAATGAGCTGCTCTTCCACTGAATAAATAAGGATTGAAATATGGCCGTCTTCGTCATCTTTCAGACTGGCAAATCCATGGTAAAATGCATTCTCAGCCAGGGGCTGCAGGATGTTTTTGGGGATTATACAATACTTTAGCGTATCGTCCATATCTACTTGCAGAGTAACCTTGTTCTCATAGCGGTAATCCATAATGAGATTGTACTGGTAGAGCGTATCCAGCTCATTTTCAATAGTCTCGGAAATAGACAGTTTGGAATTCAGCCGTTCTCTTAATATTTTGATTAAGGCACTGTTGATTTCCACGATAGCCGTTGTATTGCCCTGCCTTGCCATAATGTTGATGATATTCATGGTGTTGTAGATAAAATGCGGATCAATCTGCGTGGCCAGAAGCTTATAATTTACCACAGAATTGACATGCTCTTTGTTGCGGATTTCATTGATCTGGGCATTTATTTTCACAACCATTTCATTAAAAATATGACTCAAATCTTCAATCTCATCCTGCGTGTTGATTTCCAGAGTTATCTTGTCACCGGTGGTATAGTATTTCATGGCATCATGAAGTTTCCCAAGCGGTGACAAAAGCTTTGTGGTAGAAGGGATCAGAAACAACGCATATAGCACAGGAGAAATCAGGTACAGCAGGGTAATCAGCCCTAAAATAGTAAAGACGCTCTGCAGGTAAAGCATATAAGGTGCATAGGCCACCAGCATCCATTGGGTGGAAGGATTATTGCGGATATAATATACACCGCCGGAAGTCGTTTCCTTTTCGAAGGTCTTTGTAAAGTGCATGGAAGAATCCTGAAAAAAACTGTTGTTCTGAAAATTTTCAGTGGATGAAAAAAGGAAGTCTTTGTCTTGGTCTAAAAGCGCATAATTGGAAAATATATCGGTAGTGAGTTTTTCACAATGGCTAAAAACGGTATTAATACTGTAAAAGGACTGGAGAATATAAGGTTTGGTATTGAAATACATAATCTTGGTAAAAACAAGTGTATGGTAAGAATAAGCACCTATATCATATGTGCCGGTTTCTGTTTTGAAACGGTCCGCGGGTATAAAAGAAAAATAGCTTCCGTTTGGATAGTTAAATAAGCGCTGGTAATGGTCATCTGCTAAAGTGCTTTCCTTGTTGACGATATGCTGAAAGTAACTGGAAGAAAAATAATTATGATCAAAATCTTCCAGAGAAGCGGCGAGCAACAGATTGTTGCTTGCCACATAGTTGCTCAGAGCCTGTTCAATATATGCCTTGTTCTGGTCTGTAGCAGCGTTGTTATATTTTTCCAGGGAACCAAGCAGGGCGTCGGAATAACTCAGAGTATTCGTATAGTCACTCAGAGCAGACTGCGCACTTGCAATCTCGTCATACATCATGGAACTGGCATTTTGGGCTTTTGAATCTGCCACATTGATGAGCATGGGACTGATGATTAGCAAAAGCAGGGTAAGTATAATGAGGTAAATGCATCCATAAACAAAAAACATTTTTTTAGTAATCTTGGTTGCGACTACGGATCGAAATACTTTTTCTTTGGATTTTTTCATCGCTGTGCCTTTCTGAAATCAATGGGGCGTTTCCCCGTCTTTTGATAAATGATCTGACTGAAATACTGGGAAGATTTGTAACCGCATTTTTCTGATATTTCGTAGATTTTCATATTTGTTTTTTCCAGTAATTCAACAGCCTTTTCAACACGGATCATATTCAGGTATTCATTTACTGTTTTACCTGTATCCTTTTTGAAAAGAATACCGAGCCGGTTAGCAGACAACCCCACATGATCTGCAATATCGCCGGAAGTCAGATCAAATTTGGAATAACTATGATGCATAAAGCGCACTGCGGAATCAATGACTGGACTGAATTCATACTCCAATCCGCGGGTCAGAATCTGTATGCAGTCGTGCAGAGAGTTATAGACCCATTTTTGAAAATATTCCGGTGTGGCTACATTTAATGTAAAAGGCAGCTGCATCTGATTGTTGGACTGAATCTCCAGATGTGTACAGAAATTCTGATAAAAACGCATGAGAGAATAAATATCGTAATTTGTCATGCATTCTTCGATATAGGCTTTGAGTTTCAATATATTTTCTTCCTGATGCTCTTCATCGAAAATCAGTGTGTGAAAAGAAAAGGAACTGGATACCGGGAGATAGTGTCTGGATTCCAGGTCTTTCATGTCGATGGGTTTGTCGTGACTGAAATTCAGGTAATAATGAAACAGGGGAAGAAGTCTTTTTAAGGTTGCTCTAAACGTATCCAATGGCAATTTCTTTGTCATATAAAACTGAACACAGGGAACAGGTGTGTTGCTCAGGCGAAAATTCAGTTTGCTCCCAAAATCCCGCAGAACAGCGGCTATGGCCGATTTGTTGCGTTCGAAGGAGATCCCCACAATCAAAAAGGATGAATAATTGCAGAGGATAGGAAAAGTACAATATTCTAAAGCGGTTTGATAGATTGTTGTTTTGAGCATATTGATCTGCTCTCTGTAATGGGAAAGCGTCAGGTTAATGTCCCTTGAAAAAAAGGATTTAAACGCGATTGCTGAAAAACAGTAGCGCCTGTCGGTAAGCTGATGCAGGTTTGGAAAGGTGTCCAGAGCGTCTTCGTCTGAATTAAAGTAGAGCTCCAGTTCGTGTTCCAGAACCGCTTCATTGGAGGTGCTGTCTTTCGTGAAGGAATTTCTTGCCTCTGTGAGTTTTTGTGTTAAAGTCACCGGTGTGATTTCCGTTTTTAACAAATAGTCCAAAACACCATGAGAAATCGCACGCTTTACATAGTCGAAATCGTCATAGGATGAAATAATCAAAAATTTCATATTAGGGTATTTCTCATGTGCAATTTCGATGACATCTAATCCATTCATGCCCATCATACGAATATCTGTTATCAGTAAAAAGGGGTGGTGCTGTTCCAGGAGTTTCAGCGTCTCTTCGCCACTTGAGGCCATAGCTGAAATAGAGAAACCAAGGGCATTCCAGTCTATCATACATTTCAAATCTTTAAGAACTAGTCTGTCATCGTCTGCAATTACAACATTCAACATTTTCATGGTCACTTTTCTCCCTATAGTAGATGTATTTCTTGAACAATTTCATTGTAACAAATTAAAACTGAATGGGAAAGGAGCAGGAAAAAAGAGACACGGATTTTGAACAAAATAGTGATTTTGTGTTGTTTCTTTAAAAAATCATACACGATATAATCTGTTCAAAGGAGAGGAGGAACTCTAATGAGCGAAGAAAAACTTATGCTTAAGGTAGAGCATATGTATAAGAACTTTGGTATTACCAAGGCGCTTCAGGATGTGAGTTTTGGAGTCAGACAGGGGCAGATTTTGGGACTGATCGGAGAAAATGGATCAGGGAAATCCACAGTCACATCAATTATTGCTGCTTTACAGTCGGCTGATTCCGGGACGATGTATCTGGAGGGAGAAGAATATAAGCCGAAAAATTCGGTGGAGGCGATTGAAAAAGGGATATGTATGATCTTACAGGAAAAAGGGACCTTTGATTTGCTGACTGTTGCAAAAAATATCTTTGTGGGAAAAGAAGAACTTTTTGTCAAACATGGTTTCCTGGATGTGAAGGCCATGAATAGAGAGGCACAAAAAGCATTGGATGCCATTCATGCAGAAAATATCCGGGCAGAAATGCCTCTTGCAGCACTGAATTTTGAAGATCGAAAATTGGTTGAGGTCGCAAGAGCCATGTACAGCAATCCAAAGATCCTGGTGGTCGATGAGACAACAACTGCGCTGAACCGTAATGGGCGAGATATATTATATGAGATCATGAAGGAAATGAAAGAAAATGACAAGTCTGTTATTTTTATCTCCCATGACCTGGATGAAATCATGAGTGTCTGTGATACGGTAACGATCCTGCGAGACGGGGTTTATATTGATACCATTGAGAAGTCAGACTATGCGGCACCTGTTTTGAGAAAATTGATGGTAGGACGTGAGGTATCCGATAATTACTACAGAACGGATAAGGAATCCTGTAAGAATCCGGAAGTAGTCTTAAAGATGGATCATGTGTCCTGTAAGGATGTAAAGGATGTTTCTTTTGAACTGCATAAAGGTGAAATACTGGGATTTGGTGGACTTGGTGACTGTGGAATGCATATTCTGGGAAATGTAGCCTTCGGGCTGACAGACCCGGATCTTGGAAAGGTCACGGCCGGTGATGGGACAGTGATTAAAGACGCCCATGTTGCCATGCAGAAGAAAATAGCGTACATATCCAAAAACAGAGATCAGGAAACGTTGATGGTGTCCTGCAGTATCAAAGATAATGTGTGTCTGGCCTCCTATGATAAAATCGCAAAAGGGCCTTTTGTTTTTAAGAAAGATGAAGAAAAATTTATCGAAGAACATTCAAAAGGGTTAGAAATCAAGATGCAGAATACAGACCAGTATGTAATGGAACTTTCTGGTGGTAATAAACAGAAGGTGGCTCTTGCAAAATGGCTGGGATTCGGAGCTGATATTTTTATTCTTGACTGCCCGACGCGGGGGATAGATATCGGTGTTAAATCCAATATCTATCAATTAATGATTGAATTGAGGAAGCAGGGCAAATCAATCATCATGATCTCAGAAGAGATGGCGGAGGTGATCGGAATGAGCGATCGTGTCATTATTCTGAAAGAAGGCAGAATCAGCGGTGAATTCAAACGCGAAGAAGGCGTGACCGAGCTTGTCTTAATAGACTACATGGTATAGGGGGTGAAAAAATTGGCAAATGAAGATACAAATAAAAAGAAAATCAGTTTTCAGGTAATATTTCCATTTCTTGGTCTGATTCTGATATTGCTGCTGTTTTCTATCCTGACGGGCGGAAAACTCTTCTCAGCATCCAGCTTGAAATCCACCATGAATGATGGTATCTATATACTATTGGGAACAATCGGATTTACACTGCTCTCGGCAATGGGGCAGATGGATTTCTCCATCGGATTTAACATGGGTGTTTCCTGTGCGGTGTGTTGTCTGGTAGCGAATGCGGTAAGTATTTATGCTTCCATACCTGCGGCAATCGCCACTGGCCTTGTGATTGGATGTGTCAATGGCGTGATTGTGACAAAGACAAGAATATCGCCCATGATCGCAACTATGGGAATGATGTTCATTTTACAGGGCGGCGTGCTTGTTATTTTAAATGGTTCTGTATTGCAGGCACCATTGACCATGATGAGTCTGTATACCACACCATTGAAGATTCTGCTTCTTGCAGGAGGTATCGTACTGGGATTTGTACTGCTGGAAAAGACAAAATATGGAAGGATTTCAAAGGCAATCGGGGCAAGCCCGGAGACAGTCAGGCAGACCGGTATCAATGCAAATAAGTATAAATTGATTACGTATATAATTGTAGGTGGAATCTGTGGTATATTAGGATTTGTCAGCCTTGCAAGAACAGGAAGCGCGACAAATTCAACCGGCGGTACGCTGCTTTTCAACTGCATGAATGCGACTTTGCTGGGAGGCGTCCCCCTTACCGGCGGTCCTACCACAAAATTCAGAGGTGCACTTCTTGGTGCATTGACGATCTCTTTTCTGGTAACAGGCATGACGCTTATGCGCATCAGTGCACAGAACCAGCAGTTGATCAAAGGAATCATATTCCTTATTGCAGTAGGTATTTGTTTTGATAGAAAGAACCTGAAGGTAATAAAGTAAAAAAAAGTAACTATATAAGAGAATAAAATTGGAGGAAACAACATGAAAAAGAGAATTTTATCAGTATTAATGGGAGTAACACTTGTGGCATCCATGTTTGCGGGCTGCGGATCTTCTGAAAATAAGACGGAAGCATCTGAGGATAAGGCTGAGACAGCCACCGAAGACACTGCGGAAGATAAGACGGAAACTACAGAGACAACCGCGGCAGCAGGCGATTTTGAATGCAAGCCTTATTCAATTGCATTACCATTCCCGGAAAGCGGACTTACTTCTTTTGAAATTGCGAGATCGAATTTTGATTTGTTGGAGTCTCAGACAAACGGAGAAATCATCAATGCAGCATCCGATCTGACACCGGATGGAGTGCTTTCCTTCGTAGAGAGCCAGGTAGCGGCAGGTGTTAGCGGCTTGGTTATCTGTCCGCCATCGGATTCTGTTCTTCCGACTGTAACACAGCTTTGCGAAGAGGCAGGGGTATATTGGGGCATCACGCTGAGAAGTATCAGTGATCCGGAAATCAAAGCCATGGTAGAAGCATCTCCATATTATGTTGGAAATTGTTATGAGGATGAAGAGACAGCGGGCTATACCTGTGGCAAATGGATGGGCGATGCCGGTTATAAAAAGATTGCTATTATTTCCCAGGCAAAGGGCGATACCACTTGTGATACCAGAGAGGTTGGTTTAGGAAAAGCATGTGAAGAATTAGGTATTGAAATAGTAGGTGAGTCCAGAGGACATGCACAGGCTTCTGATACAACTGCAGCAACCGAAAGCTTTTTAGCAGCAAATCCAGATCTGGATGCTATTTTCTTTGTAGGAAGTGCTTGTACAGGTGCACATGAAGCTTGTATTAAAGCGATTCAGGATGCGGGCCGTGATGATGTGAAGGTTGTAACCATTGACTTCCCGGATGCAATGACAGAAGATTTTGAAACAGGAGTTCTTGCTTACTCTTATGCGCAGGTTTGCCTGACTTATGATCCATACATCTCAATTATCAAAGTTGTAAATGCTATCCAGGGAACACCTATTGGTGATGATGGGAAATTCACAAGCAATACTATGGCAATGTATGGAATCGACAGTGTGGAAGCAGCAAAAGAATATCAGGCAATCGCAGGAAACCCGAAATATCTCTTCTACGATGAAGAGGAACTGAAGAGTTTCTACAAGTGGGAGAACCCGGATCTGAACGAACAGACATTGCAGGAAATGATTGATTCTTATAAAGTTACAGAATAGTAAGGAGCGCTTATGAATAAGAAAGCATCAAAAATTATAGGTATTTGTGTTTTACCATTTCTGGTGTTTTTCATCTTTTTCTTTCTGGCAGACGGATTTGGGTTTCACACAATTCCAATTATATTAAGCCAGAGTATGATACCGACGACGCTTGGCCTGGCTATGGCATGTGTTATGCCGGCAGGGCTCATGGATTTCTCGCCGGGTGCCAGAATGATATTTGGAGCAATTGTTGGTGGAGTAATGGGAAATTCCTTCGGAATTATAGGATTTGTGCTGGGATCCCTGATCGGTGCTATGGTGGGAAGTCTTGCCATTAGCCTGTTGTATCGCTATTTAAAGATACCTTCCATGGTAGTATCGCTTGGTGTGGTTCTTGTTATGGAAGCGTTGTCGGACAGATTTGCGACACTGTTTACAGGCGGAGCAACGGTTCAGATACCGGCTATGATTTCAAATCTTGGAAATTATCCGAAAAATGTGCTTATCACACTGGTGGCGTGTCTGATCTTCTTCTACATGAGTTATAAGACAAAACTTGGCTGTTTGATCAATGCCACCGGAAATGATGAGGCCATGCTGAAGAACATGGGAGTAAATGTAGAGAGTGTAAAATTTAAAGCCTTCGTATTGAGTGGACTGTTTTGCTTCTTTGCGGCAATGCTCCAGATTTGTTATTCAGGAACGGTACAGGCTCTTACCAATATGTCTACCATGACCATGGTATTCAAGCCCATGATGGGTGTTTTGATCGCAATGCAGCTGGTGAAAATTTATGATAATATGCCACTTATGATTTTTATCGGTGAGCTTGTCATCCAGACTGTGTTTAATGGATTTATTGCCATGGGCTGGACCGACAATATTCAGAATATCGTGCTTGGTGTATTCCTCATTCTGGTTTTAGGCTTCTCGGAAAACACGGCAAGAATAGCAGAATACAGAAGAAAGAGCAATGTAAGACGGGCAGCAAGGGCTGTGGTATAAACAGGCTAAGGATTTATTCAGCGGAACTCTGGTAGTTTCGCTGAATCTCGTTAAAAAGGAGGAAGGCTATGTATCTGGTATATGGAGAAAAGTGCTGCGGTCAGAAAAAACCATCTGCACTGGTGAGTAATCCAATATTTTCATGGAGATTAAAAAGTGACCGAGAAAATGAAAAACAGACTGGCTACGAAATCCATGTGAAAACCATGGATGGAAAGACGATTTGGACATCTGGAAAAGTGATTTCGGAGAAGGTGCATGGTATTCCATATGAGGGACCCCAATTGGAATCTGCGAAAGACTATCTGTGGATCGTTACCAGCAGTTCAGAAGCGGGCGAGTGTGCCGTGAGCAAACCACAGTTTTTTTCTACGGGGATACTGGAGCAGGATTTGTGGAAGGCAAAATGGATCGAGCCGGATTTAAAGCGAAAAGTATGCGAGGATGAAACAGAGGCTTGGAAATTGTTCGCGGGAATGATGCCATATCTGGAAAATCCGGAAGAAAAACTGAATCCCTGTACATATTTCCGCAAGGTGATTGAAGTAGATAAGAAGATAAAAAATGTGAAAGCGTTTGCTACGGCGCATGGTATCTACGAATTGTACATCAATGGAACCGCTTATGGCAATCCGCTGGCTCCCGGATATACGGTATACAAAGAATATCAGGAGTATCAGGGCTATGATGTGACAGACAGTTTTAAGGAAGGAAAAAATGTCCTGGGGGCTGTTGTTGCAGATGGCTGGTATCTTGGAAAAGTGGGCCTGATGGGCGTAGGTAACCAATATGGAGAAAATCCGGCATTCTTTATGCAGCTTGTTATAAACTACGAAGATGGTACGATGGAAATGGTTGGCACAGATGCAGATTTTGTGGCGGGAGCGGGTGCATATTTATATGCAGATCTGTTTGTAGGAGAGGGGTATGATGCCAGAAAGGAGAATGACTGTTGGACCAATTGTGAGTATCAGAATCGAAACTGGAAGCCTGTGGTTATCAAAGATTATGGCTATCATCCGTTAAGGGGAAGTGCAGATGAAACGGCTGCATTTGTTCGGATTGAAAAGGCAAAGGAGATATTGCGTTCACCTAAAGGTGAGTTGATTGTTAATGCAGGTGAAAATATTTCCGGGGTTCTCGGTGTAAAAGGGAATGCATCGGCGGGGACAGTTATCAAGTTGGAATACTGTGAAGTTCTGGATAAAGAAGGGAACTATTTGCAGAATATTTTAGGCCAGAATAAGAATCAGACTGATGTCTATATAACGGGGAAAGATGGCGCTTTTTATTACCGGCCGAAGTTCACCTTCCATGGATTCCAATATGTGAGAATCAGTGGAATAGAGGATTTGAAACTGGAAGATATTCAGATTTATGTGCTTGCCTCTGACATGGAACGCACCGGGGAATTTATCTGTTCCAATGCAAAACTGAATCAGCTGCAGGAGAATATTTTCCGCAGTCAGCAGGGAAATATGCTGTATGTACCGACCGATTGCCCGCAGCGGGAAAAGGCTGGCTGGACAGGGGATATGCAGGCTTATGCACCGACGGCAGCCTACCTCATGGATGTGGAAGCATTTCTCGGTAAATGGCTGGAAAATATGCGGTTGGAGCAGCAGGAAGACGGTCAGGTGCCACATGTCATACCAGATATACCAAGCAATCGGTATATTGATCATAGTAAAGAAATATGTTCCAGTGGCTGGGCGGATGCCTGCGTTATTGTACCGTATCGTTTGTTCATGGCTTATGGGAATAAAGAGATATTAAAAGAAAATTATGCAATGATGCTGAAGTGGATGAAGTATGTGGAAGAGAAGGCGGCTTCTGAGATTCCGCAAGGGCTGCATGATCTGACAGAAGAACAAAAGGAGTATCAAAAGTATCTTTGGAATACAGGGTTTCATTATGGAGACTGGCTGATCCCGAGCTTGAGCAGGACCGGGGTCGCAGACCCTATGAAGGGGGCGGAGATGACCAAGGAGTTGGTGGCGCCGGCCATGTATGCTTATACAAGCGGCCTGATGGTGGAAATCTGTGAGACTTTGGGTGAGAAGGCAGAAGCGGAACGCTTTCGTGGGATTAATCAAAAGATTAAGGAAGCGTACACCCACGAATATCTTATGGCTGACGGTCATCTGAAACTGGATTATCAGGGTATCTATGTACTTGCCCTGCAGATGGATCTTGTGCCAGATGACAAAAAAGAATTTTTGCTGAATCATCTGATTGAATTGATTAAAGAAAACGATGGTTGCCTGGACACTGGTTTCTTGTCTATGCCGTTCCTTTTGGATGTACTTTATGAAAACGGGAGACAGGAAGAAGCGTATAAACTGCTGTATCAGGAGAAGTGTCCATCCTGGCTCTACGAAATCAATAAGGGAGCCAATACCATATGGGAATCCTGGACGAATATCAGTGAGGATGATGTGAGAAGCAGTTCTTCTTATAATCATTTTGCATTTGGCTCTGTGGGAGATTTTATTTACAGGAGGATGCTGGGACTGCAATGTGTGGAACCCGGTTATCGCAGGGTAAAGATCAAACCTGATATTAACTGCGGACTGAATTGGGCGAAAGGTACCTTTGAGAGCGTCTATGGGCTGATTTCCGTTGCATGGTCACTGGTTGATCAAAAAAAGATGATATTGGACGTGGAGATTCCGCCAAATACCACGGCGGAAATCGTGCTTGGAGACCATGTGGTAAACAAAGGGAGTGGAAAATACCATTTGGAAAAGATTTTTGAATAGGTATAGATTTTACTGGTTTTTGGTTTAATAAATATGATAAAATAACTTTATGGAAGCGACCGTCTTAAGATGTGCAAACCTTAATAACAAGGGGTTTGTGCATCTTTTTTTGTGGAGAAGGAGAATGAATTTATGAAACAGGAACAAAACAAAATGGCAGTTATGCCAATGTCGAAATTGATTTTGAATATGTCACTGCCGTTGATGGCATCACTGTTGATCCAGTCATTGTATAATATTGTGGACAGTATCTTTGTGGCAAGGCTCAGTGAGGATGCGCTGACAGCGACTTCCCTGGCATTTCCATTGCAGCTTTTGACGATTGCAGTGGGGGTCGGTACCAGTGTGGGTGTAAATGCAGTTATGTCCCGTAGCGTGGGGGAAAAGGATTACACGAAAACGGGGGAAATTGCCACTACGGGTATTTTACTTGCTTTGGTGGCTACGTTGGTGTTTATAGTGATAGGATTTACCTGTGTGCCTTATTTTGTATCGATATTCACACAGGATCAGATGATAGGGGAATATTGTGTACAGTATTTGTCTATATGTCTGATTTTTTGTGTGGGTAGTTTTCTGTCCACCATGTATCAGCGTTTTTTGCAGGCTGTGGGAAATGCTTTTGACAGTATGCTTTCCCTGATTGCCGGTGCAGTTACAAATTTGATTCTGGATCCTATTATGATTTTTGGCCTTTTGGGATTCCCGGCGCTTGGTATCCGTGGTGCGGCTATTGCCACGGTACTGGGCCAGTGTGTCAGCGCGGTGCTGGCTATCCTGCTGAACAAATTCCGCAATCCTATGGTCGTTCCTGTGTGTAAGGGTTACCGGCTGGAAAAGGCTATACTTGTTCGAATCTACAAGGTGGGTCTGCCTACGATTATTACTCAGGCTTTGGGTAGTGTTATGGTGTCAGCGTTCAATGGAATCCTTATGCCCTTTTCCGCCACAGCTGTAGCATTTTTCGGTGTATATTATAAACTGCAGAGTTTCCTCTTTATGCCCATGAATGGTATGGGGCAAGCCATGATTCCCATAGTTGGTTTTAACCGTGGTGCGAATGATTTGGGGCGAATCAAAAGTGCTATTCGTACAGTACTGCCCTTTGCAATAGGAATAGCGTTTGTGATGACAGGTATATTTTTGATATTTCCAAAACAACTGTTATTACTGTTTGCTCCCAGTGAAGAACTGCTGGCAATCGGAGTCCCGGCTCTGCGAATCATTGCACCCACCTTTGTCTTTGCATCGGTAAGCATGATGCTTGGCTATTCTGTTTCTGGGCTTGGTATCGGTATTGTCAATATGCTTGCTACGGCTCTACGGCAATTCCTTGTACTCATTCCGCTTGCGTATTTTTTGGTCGCATGCTTTGGTGTTGGGAAAGTATGGTATGCGATTTGGGCAGCAGAATTATGTGCTTTTGCATATGCGTTTTTTCACACGCGAAGATTGTTGAAGAAGAATGGAATATGACTTTTTAAGAAATAAAACCTAAGAAACTACGAAAGCGAAAGGTGGTGTGAGTTTGTCACATACGGGCAGGGATTTTTCTGGTAAGATGCTGAAAGAAAAAGGAAGAAACCTGTCCGGTTATGAGGAGGAAATAAGATGGCAAAAAGATATGCGGAGGTGGATGGCAGCCGATGCGTTGCCTGTGGGGAATGTGTCTATGCCTGTCCCAGAAAGGCAATTGCAGTCCGGGGCGGATGTTATGCGGAGGTAAGCCGGGAGACATGCGTGGGGTGCGGATTATGCGAGAAACGCTGTCCGGCCGGGTGCATTACCATGTTACAGAGAGAGGCGGTGCACGGATGAAGCAGAAAACGAAAAAATGGTATGAATACCTGTGGATCTGGTCGATTGTATATTTCACTCTTGGCTTCTTTAATATTTTGTTTGCGTGGCTGGGAATGATAGACTTTCTGGTGCCCCTGATCTTTGCGATTTTCTCGGGAAACAAAGGCTTCTGCAATAAATATTGTGGACGTGGCCAGCTGTTTCGCAAATTGGGCAGCGACTGTAAGTGCTCCAGAGGGAAAGCGGCGCCGAAATGGATATCTTCCAAATGGTTCCGCTATGGATTTCTTGTATTTTTCCTGACCATGTTTGGCAATATGGTTTATCAGACGTATCTGGTGGCAGCCGGTGCTTCTGGATTAAAGGAAGCAATCAAAATCCTCTGGACATTCCGAGTTCCATGGGGTTGGACCTATACTGCAGGAATGACGGCAGACTGGATCGCCCAGTTCAGCTTTGGATTTTACAGTCTGATGCTGACGTCCACCATCATCGGGCTGGTGGTCATGCTTTTGTACAAACCGAGAACCTAGTGTACCTTCTGTCCCATGGGAACTATGACCCAGGGGATATGTAAGATAAAAGCGAGATGACAGTCGGTTGTATGCTTGACAGATTGCGGATGAAAAATATGCGGATGTTTAAGTGGAAAATCGCCCTGCTGACTTGAAACCAGCAGGGCGATACTTTTAAGTATTAGATCACAAGGTGTTCTTTTAACAGTTTCTCCAGTTCGGTTCCCTCGATTTTCTTGAGTGCTTCTTTGAGCGCTAGTTTTTGAATGAGGTCCAGCTTCATTTCTGTAACCGGTTTGCCGTCACGCAGCTGGACAGCGGAATTCATCAGATCGCGCACATCATAGACGCTGCCCCAAACCTCTGGTACGCCACGATCCACGTTAAGAAGCGTGTATACAGCCTCCATAGCGGTGCGGATAGAATACTCAGTGGTAAAAACGGTGTCTCTTGGTGTCTCGGCAAAGTTGCCGATAAACGCGAAGTTAACAGAACCTTCCGGAACAACGTCAGGCCGGTCGCCTGCCTCACGAGGCTGGAAATAAGCGCTGGCAAACGGCATCATGACCGGCACGGTATTGGCACTGTTTGCTGCCATATCCTCGATCTGATCGGTGGGTACACCCAGATGATAGAGCCATTCCTCGCAGATTTCCATACCGGTACAATCACGCATAGGCTTTTTGATGTAATCGCCTGGAACATCGGAGAACATTCCGTACAGCCATACAAGGACCTGACCTTTCGGCTGGTTGCGATACTGTGGCTGGCGGTTGATGGTCCAGCTGAGAAGCCAACTGGAATCTTTTACGCTGACAATGCCGCCGGTGACTACGCCGCCGGAAAGCGGGTCGCGTTTGCAGATATTTTGAATGTATGGCAGAATCTTTCCATCCAGCGTATTGACGGTGGCACTGACCCAGCAGCTATCCTCGGGATCGGTACAGAATTTGTCGGGATGTCCGAATGCGGGATCCTGCTTTGCAATCTTGCGCCACAGGTCGAAGGTGCCGCCCTCATGGATTTCGCTGTCCATGCCGGTTGCCTCGGTCTGGCTGCCGTAGGTAGAATTTTCCACATTGCTGCCGTTGGTATAGAAGACAAAATCATCTTCGGTGAGGTCAATGCTTTCGGTCTTTTCATCACATTCATAAACAATGCTCTTGGCAAGCTTCTCGTTTTCCTGAATATCGAACAGCACATTCACAACTTTGGTATTGTAGTGGAACTGTACATCATGTTCCTGTAGATATTTAACCATTGGAAGCACCATGGACTCATACTGATTGTATTTGGTGAACCGCAGTGCGGTAAAATCTGGCAGACCCCCAATATGATGGATGTACCGCTGCATATAGCGTTTCATTTCCAGGGCACTCTGGTCATCTTTGAATGCGAACATGGTGCGCCAGTAGAGCCAGAAATTTGTGTCAAAAACATCTTCATCAAAGATTTCGGTCATCTTTACATTATCAAGCGTCTCGTCAGGCATCATAAAAAGCTTCATGATTTCCAAGGCACCCTTGTCTGAGAGGTTGAATTTCTTGTCCGTATGAGCATCTTCACCACGGTTGATGGTCGCTCTGCACAAAGAGTAGTTGGGGTCTTTCTTGTTGAGCCAGTAATATTCGTCGAGAACGCTTATGCCCTCTGTTTCAATAGAAGGAATGGAGCGAAACAGATCCCACATACACTCGAAATGGTTGTCCATCTCCCGGCCGCCACGCATGACATAACCAATACCGGAAAATTCGTCGCCGTCAAGCGCACCGCCCGGAATGGAATTCTTTTCGAGAATATGAATGTGTGCGCCGGGCATTTGTGCATCACGCACAAGGAAGCAAGCCGCTGAAAGGGATGCCAGACCACTGCCAATCAGATATGCTGACTTGTGATCAACGCCGTCCGGCTTTTCGGGACGAGCAAATGCTTCGTAATTACCACTTGAATAATACATAACAAATACCTCCATATATTTTTAATTTTGCTTTCTGATTTGATTATAGTTGTTTGGCGAGCACTCTGCAATAAACAAAAAAACCAGCGTGATAAAACTCTTATCACGCCGGGTAAATTGTATAAAAATCCATCAAATACCCCAGATTGCTTAATGATTATCAGTGCGGTAGGCTTCAAGTGCACGAGGAAAATTACCATGCATCAGAAGTGACAGCTTATCAATAATTCTATGGGGGTCTTCCCTCATATCATTTCGAATCCAATCAAGCATAAGCCCAACAAAAGCATATTTATAAAAATTTGCAATGAAAGCCTTATCTTCTTCGCTGACAGGCATGCCTTTTGCAGTTTCGTCGACTACATAAATCAGCAAATCGTATGTGATCTTGTAAAGATATGCCTCCACCTGTTCATGGCTGACAGAGCGGTAAACATTCATAACGAAGGGCTTGTTCTCCTTAACTGCTTCAAATATCTGCAAAAAACCTTCTTGCCATGTATCATAAGTCTTATTTCCCGCGAGTGCTTTGGCAGCATCTTCTTCACAGGACCATTCTGCAAGATCGTAAATGTTCTTAAAATGATAGTAGAAAGTCATGCGATTGATGCCACAGTCTTCGGCGATATCGTTTATGGTAATTTTATAAATGGGCTTTTTCAGAAGCAACTTTTTCAGCGACGCTTCCATCGCCCGCTTTGTTATCTGTGACATATAGATTCTCCATTCAAAGACAGTTCTGATTTGTTACTTTGTAAGGGTACGAACATAGGAAACTTCTTATTTAAATAAGTTTCCGAGTTTTCAAACTCTTCCCGAATATCACCTGCTTGTTTTTCCATGTCGTTCCTCCTGATATTCTGCAAATTTAAGTAATCCATTTCTAAGGCCGGTACTTGACTTAAAACCAAAGTCTCTTTTTAAGGGGAGTATCCCCCGTACACTATAGGAACATTTTCGCGTTGCTATTCCCTATATTATAAACCGCATCTGGCAGAATTGGAAGCCCATCTTCAACGTTCTTTTCATCCCTAAAATGAAATTTTAGGCCCCAGGAATACTTCCTGATTCCCCTTGACATTTTCAAACGCAGCATGCACAATGAACCTATAAGGAACAAGAAGGAAGCGTGGCTGTCCTTCCTGAGTTTTGACGCACCGGAGCGGGTTATCGAGATCATAACGAAGTATCCGGAGTTCAAGCCGATGTATGAGGATGTCTATGGGATATGTGAGAATGTGGAGAGGGTGATGAATATGTTTTCCAAAGAACTGCGGGAAATGGACCGGAACACAGTGCAGTACATGATAGAAGAACAGCAGGAAAAGATCGAAGAGCAGCAGGGGACGATAGAGGAATTGAAAGAAGCAGCGGAAAATAAGGATAGAGAACTTGAGGAACTAAAAGAAAAACTTCGCTAAGTGGAAAATTCAAAATAACAAAAATGACAAAGTGCCCACAAAGAATCTTCTTTGGGGCACTACCTTTTTGACTTTTAATGAAAGATTTTCTCAATACACCAGATAGGATAGTTCTGGAAAATGGTGTATGATAATGAAACAGGTCAGAATGGACTGATTTGAGGTGTGCTATCGGAAGGAGATTTCGGGCATTCACCAGGTAAATGATTTGTTGACATGAGGTTTGGGGGCAGGTAAAGGATGCATCGGTTGTATATTTGGGCGCTATCTCATATGCTTGAGGGGAAAGGAGATTAGGACGTGGACTCACAGGTATTTGGACAATTCGTTGCGGAAACGCGGAAAGAAAAGAAGATGACCCAGACGGATCTTGCGGACAAGATCGGGGTGACCGATAAAGCGGTAAGCCGATGGGAACGAGGAAAAGGATTCCCGGATATCAATACCCTGGAACCCTTATCGGAGGCGCTGGATATCACTGTTTTGGAGTTGATGCGTTCTAAAAAGGATGAGATGAAGACAACGAAGAATAAGGAATTAACAGCGAGCGAAATGACAGAAATCATGAACCATGCAGTGGAAATGGAAAAAGAGGCACAGAGGCAGGACAGAATCGCCACATGGATTGCCGTATTCATTGTAGTTGCAGTAGGTATTCCGGTCAAGTTATATTCGAATTCCAGTATTTTGGGATCGTTGTTCGTCGGCGCAATTGTGGCACTGGCCGCCGTTGGCATCTACCTCTGGAGCAGGAACAAACGTGATAAGGAAAGCCGGAAAGTGTATGCCACATTTATGCTGATTGGGGTAGGGTTATCCATAGGGATGCTGGAAATAATTGGAGTCAATCCACATTACCTGGCATGGGGTGTGCTTGCCGTATTTGCCCTGGTATTGGGGGATTACAACAGGATGTAAAACGTAGTAGTGGATTTAAAGGAACCTACCACGGTAGAACTGCTTGAATAGAACAAATAGAGAAGTACGGATTATTTTTCTTTTAGGAGAAAATAATCCGTATTTTATTGGAGGAGTTACGGTCTGGGATGCGGAAAGTTGATATGGGACCGTAAAGCAGGCGAGAAAGTACGGTCTGGGATGCGGAAAGTTGATATGGGACCGTAAAGCAGGCGAGAAAGTACGGTCTGGGATGCGGAAAGTTGATATGGGACCGTAAAGCAGGCGAGAAAGTACGAGTTGGGATGTGAAAATTTGCTTCTATGTCAATTAAAAATAAAAAAGTGTTGACAAATCATTCTTATGTAGTATAATTCGAAACATATTAATCCTATCGAATTGATATGAAATAAAACAAGAGGGGAATAAAGCATGAATTTATCAATAAAAAAGACCATACCGGCCATGTATACCGGGGTTAGGTCGCGTTGTTGGAATAATTGGAAAAATAGAGGAAAGAGGCTGCTGCAATGAACTGGGAATACATACAAAAATATCTGCCTATGTATGAAAAGGCTGCTATACTGACCCTGAAACTTGGGGTGATCGGGATTTTGTTTGCCGTACTGATCGGGTTGTTCTGTGCAGTGATCCTGTATTACAAGGTGCCGGTGGTCAAAAGAATCGTGGCGGCTTACATAGAATTAAGCAGGAACACACCGTTGCTGGTCCAGTTGTTTTTTATTTATTACGGCCTTCCCAAAATCGGAATCGCCACCAATGCTGAAGCATGTGGCATCGCAGGACTTGCTTTTCTTGGCGGAAGTTACATGGCAGAAAGTTTTCGAAGCGGTTTCGAGGCCGTCGACAAGATACAGGAAGAAAGTGCCGCAAGTCTGGGCATGAATTCCTATCAGACCATGCGGTATGTGATATTACCTCAGGCTGTGTCCGTCAGCGTGCCGGGATTTCTGGCCAATGTGATTTTCCTTTTGAAGGAGACCAGCGTATTTTCGGCAATCAGCCTTATGGATCTGATGTTTACCGCAAAAGACCTCATCGGCCTGTATTACAAGACTACAGAAAGTCTGATTTTGCTTGTAGGCTTCTACCTGCTCCTGCTCCTGCCTGTATCACTTTTGGGCATGTGGGTAGAAAGGAGGGTACGCTATGCCGGATTTGGGACTTGATGTTTTATGGAAAGGCAGCAACCTGTTGAGACTCCTGGGCGGCCTGGGCGTCGCACTTCGCATCAGCCTGATAGCCGTCGTGATCAGCATTCCCCTGGGGCTGCTTCTGGGAACCCTCATGACCGGGAAAAATGTAATCTTAAAATTCATCTTGAAATTGTACCTGGAATTTATACGCATCATGCCACAGCTGGTACTGCTCTTTATGGTTTTCTTCGGCAGTACCCGGATGTTTGGCTGGCAGCCCTCCGGTGAACTATCCGCAATCATTGTCTTTACCCTCTGGGGCGCGGCGGAAATGAGCGATCTGGTCCGGGGCGCGCTGATCAGCATACCGGTGCATCAATACGAGAGCAGCGAGGCCCTTGGCCTGACCAAGGTCCAGACATATTGCTATGTGGTGATTCCGCAGACGGTGCGCAGGCTGATCCCACTGTCCATCAATCTGATCACAAGAATGATCAAAACCACCAGCCTTATCCTCATGATCGGCGTGGTGGAAATGATAAAGGTGGCGCAGCAGATTATCGAGGCGAACAGAACGACCAGCCCCAACGCGGCCTTCGGTATCTACCTGGTGATATTCCTGTTATATTTTCTGGCCTGCTGGCCCATCAGCCTGCTGGCGAAATATCTGGAAAGAAAGTGGAGGTGAGAGAAGTGGAAGAAACCATACTTACAGTAAAGCATTTAAAAAAAGAATACGAGGACAAAACAATCCTAAACGATGTGGATCTGGCGGTCAAAAAGGGCGAGGTGGTAGTCATCATCGGGCCAAGCGGCTGCGGGAAAAGCACGCTGCTGCGCTGTATGAACGGATTGGAGAAGACGCAAAGCGGATCCATAAAATTAAGAGAGGAAGCCATCGAGGCGGGATCGGGAAACCTGGTGCAAATTCGGCAGAAAATAGGCATGGTATTTCAAAATTATGAATTGTTTCCACATCTTACCGTCCTGGATAATATATTGCTGGCACCCACAAAGGTGCAAAAAAGAGACAAGAAAGATGTAAAAGCAGAAGCCCTGAAACTTCTGGAGCGGGTAGGATTAAAAGACAAGGCAGGCAGTTATCCCCGACAGCTGTCCGGCGGACAGAAGCAGCGGGTGGCTATCGTTAGGGCGCTTTGTATGAACCCGGAGATACTGCTCTTCGATGAGGTGACCGCAGCCCTTGACCCGGAGATGGTGCGGGAGGTGCTGGATGTCATGCTGGAACTGGCAAGGCAGAAACGGACCATGGTCATCGTGACCCATGAAATGCAATTCGCCAGGGCAGTGGCGGACCGGGTACTCTTTATTGACCAGGGAAAGATCATGGAAGAAGGAACGCCGGAAGAAGTATTAGAACACCCAAAGAAAGAACGGACACAACAGTTCTTGAATATATTTCAATTTGAAAAAGTACAGGAAAGAAAAATTAGTTAAATTTGGAGGAGATTATTATGAAAAACTTAAAAACACTTGCAGTATTGGGATTGACAGCGGTAGTAAGCTTAGGACTGGTGGCTTGCGGAAGTTCCACACAGGCAGCGTCCGATACAACAGATGCGACAACAGCAGCAGCTTCTGCTGAGACGGATCAGGTGTACCGCACCTTAGACGAAATCAAGGAAAGCGGTGAGATCAATATCGGCGTATTTTCTGACAAAAGCCCCTTCGGCTATGTGGATGAAAAAGGGGATTATCAGGGCTATGATGTGTACTTCGCCAACAGGCTCGCAGAGGATTTGGGCGTAAAGGCGAATTTTGTATCCACCGAGGCGGCCAACCGCATTGAATATCTGCAGACCGGAAAGGTGGATGTGATCCTGGCAAACTTTACGGTGACAGATGAGCGGAAAGAAGAAGTGGACTTTGCACTTCCTTACATGAACGTATCTCTGGGTGTCGTATCGCCGGCTGACAAAGTGGTGACCAACCTGGATGATCTGACCGCCGACGATCCGCTTATTGTTATTTCAGGAACTACAGCGGAGACTTATCTCATTGAAAATTATCCGAATCTGACCCTTCAGAAATACGATACCTACGCCAATGCCAAGAATGCACTGGAGAATGGAAATGGCGTTGCCTGGGTCAATGACAATACAGAAGTGCTTGCTTTTGCCAGCGAAAATGAAGGCTATCAGGTAGGCATCGCCACACTTGGCAGCAAGGACACTATCGCCCCGGCTGTGACAAAGGGCAATCAGACGCTTCTTGATGGGATTAATGAAGAAATCAAGAGCTTGGGTGAAGAGCAGTTCTTCCACAAAGATTACGAAGAGACACTGGTAACTACCTACGGTGCAGACTATGTAAATGAACTTGTAGTAGAAGGCGGCGTAACGGAATAAATGTTATGACAGAGAAGCAGGCGGATATTTGTAGAAACCATACAAATATCTACCTGTTTTTTTGTGCAAAATCATTTTAATCAAAAGGGAAAATTCAAGATTCCTTTAAAGACTCCGTATTGATGACATCGGAAGCGATAGCTTTTTCCACCCACAGATTCAGAGAATCAATAACCAGTGACATTTTCTCCAGGTTATTTTTGATTTCCATAAAATCAGGCAGCTCATCGGCGGTGACTACCTCGTCTGCAACGATGTTGATGAGCCGGTCCTTATTCCCGGAGAGTTCATTCAATGTAGCCAGCATTTCGATGGTGATCTGGGACAATCCCTTTTCTTTCACTTCCGGCACATGGTCCTGTCCGATGGTGCAGTCGTGGGAGCAGTAATAATTGCACAGCGACGGATTTCTATACTGCTCCGCCATGGTGACCACTTCCTCAGGGGTCGGCTTTGACTGGTCATATTCAATCTTTTCCAAACGGCTGCGGGAAATACAGGCCAGCTTCTCCACCGCGGCCTCCCGTGTGAATCCGCAATCCTCCCGGCTCGTAAAATAAATATTCTTATTCTCTTTTGTTGATCTTTGTCCCATGATGCCCTCCTAATTACTTCCAAAAAACGCATTAGATAAACCTATTATAGTCTTCTGAACGTTTATTTATTATAGATTCTATTATAAACTATATGAATAACAAAGCAAAAGACTTTTAAGGAAATCTTAATGATTTAAGGAGCGGAAAATATGGTAATATAAATTTATAACTGATAAGGAGATGGTTGATTTGACCTGTGCGGAGCGGATTCGGATTATTAAACTGATCGAGAAAATGGAAGCACAACCGGAATACAGCAAAAAATTAGGTCTGGAAGATGTATCAGCATTCCATGGGAATGCAGTGAAAAATAGTAACATGGTGATCTATAAATGAAGGAGAAAAGAAAACTATGACAAGGGAAGAAACAATAAAAGAAATCAGAGAAGCGAGAGCAGCGGGACAGCGTTCGTTAATGAGCCTGCAGGATGCACAGAAGACCCTGAAAAGTGCAGGCAACTGGGGCGTGATGGATATGCTGGGCGGAGGACTTTTTTCAGGCATGATGAAACATTCCAAACTAAATAATGCGAACCAGCAGATGGAACAGGCGAGAAATGAACTGCAGGGTTTTCAGAAGGAACTGCGGGATATCGATGTTCCGGGCGGTTTCCGGGTGGATGTCAGTGACTTTCTTGTATTTGCAGATTTCTTTTTTGACGGTCTGATCGCGGACTGGATGGTACAGTCGAAGATCGGCGATGCCAAAAGCCAGGTCAGCGAGGCCATCGAGAAAATACAAAAAGTACTCAATGATTTGGACACATGGGAAAGACAGATTGGAGGAAGATAAAATGTTGACGTTTTTATTTATTATTTTGATGTTTGGTGTATTTGGAAAATTGATCGTGTTTGCGTTTCGGGCTACCTGGGGAGTTACGAAGGTATTATTCACCATTGTACTGCTTCCCATTGTAT
Source organism: Lachnospiraceae bacterium (assembly GCA_028692975.1). Taxonomy (GTDB): domain Bacteria; phylum Bacillota; class Clostridia; order Lachnospirales; family Lachnospiraceae; genus JALENY01. The sequence goes on along the minus strand of JAQUWF010000024.1, from coordinate 10,213 downwards.
TGATCTGCATGGTTATAGGCGGACTGATCACTTTTGCACTGCCCATACTGTTGATAATCGGAGTCATGACTTTGTTCCGGGCGAGAGCGTAAAAAAGCGGGGTTTTGCTTTACGCTGGAAACAAAATAGGGTATAATTTGAACTACGAAAACTTGTTCAACAAAGGAGAAAATGACTATGATTCTTAATTATAATGAGATGCAGGAAGAGAAATTCCCTAATTTTAAAGGGGGAGAAAAGGAGTATGCATCGAAGATGTTCTTCGACGGAACGAATCGGATCATGCTGGGACGCTTGATCCCGGGGGCTTCTATTGGTGTGCATACACATGAGACGAACAGCGAAGTAATGTATTTCCTGGAGGGAACCGGGAAGGTCCTTATGGACGGGGAATACGAGAAAGTGGAAGCAGGAGTGGCACATTACTGTCCAAAGGGTCATACACACAGCCTGATCAATGACAGCGACGCCGATCTGGTCTTTTTCGCTGTAGTGCCGGAGCAGTAGCATGAACAGAAAAGACATAGCAGAAATCAAGAAACAATTCTCGCCGGAAAACTGTGCGATCACCCGTATCAGCGGCTGTTACGTGGATCATGAGAAGAATATGTCCATGACCGAGGAGAGCGCCTTCCTTTCCCTCAGCGAGGAAGAAAATTTTAAGTATTACGAACTGTTTCGGAAAACGTTGTCCGGGACCGTGGGGAAGAACCTCCTGAATATGGAGTTTCCGCTGGAACAGGAAGCAGAAGGCGGGACACAGGAATTCCTTTTGAAACTCCGTGACAGCAAACTGCAGGATCCCCAGTTGCTGGAATCTTTCTATAATAAAGTAGTAGAAAATTATTACTATGCAGAGAATTATTATATTATTCTGGTTCACGCCATGTATGATATTCCGGGGAAATCTTCCGACGGGGCGGAAATGTTTGATGCCTCCGACGAGGTGTATGAATACATACTGTGCAGCATTTGTCCGGTGAATCTGTCCAAGGCGGCTCTTTGCTATAATGCGGCCCATAACCGGGTGGAAGACCGGATCCGTGACTGGCTGGTGGAACCCCCGCTGCAGGGATTTTTGTTCCCGGCTTTTGCAGACCGCGGGTCGGATATCCATCACGTCCTGTATTATTCCAAGAAGGCCGAGGAAATCCAGACGGAATTTATCGATCAGGTGCTTGGAAGTGCGCAGCCGCTGACAGCGGGGACGCAGAAGGACAGCTTCAATGCTATTATCGCAGATACCCTGGGCGATGATGGAGATTATGAGATCATCAAATCCATTCATGAGAATCTCAATGAGATCATCGAGGAAAATAAGGAAGAACCGGAACCGCTGGAACTTACTTCCACAGATGTGAAAAAGATCTTCGAGCAAAGCGGAGTGCCTCAGGAACGGATGGAACCTTTCGAGGAACGCTATAAAGAACTGGCCGGGGAGCGGGGGAAACTGCTGGCTTCCAATATTGCTAGCCCGAAGAAATTTAATATCGAGACGCCGGATATCGTGATCAGGGTGAACCCGGACCGGGCAGATCTGATCGAGACGCGTATCATCGACGACAAGCAGTGTCTGGTGATCGCGGTGGACGATCATATTGAAGTGAACGGGGTGAATGTGCGGACTATACGGAAGCATGAAGACTGAGACATTAAAAATGCGAAGAAGTGAAATAAACTCACTTCTTCGCATTTTGCTCGATTATTAACTTGCTGCCTCAAAGAATTTAGAATACACATAAGCGGTTTCGCCATCGTATTTGAATTCGAACCAGTTGCCTGTCTGATTGAGTACATCGATAGTCTCACCTGACTCCACAGTACCGATGACGTTGGACTGGTTGGTCGCGGCGTCGCGGACGTTGGCGGACTGGGTACAGCGGTAACGGTTCTTGGTGGTTATCGTCTCGGAGGTATCGATGGCGCCAGTGGTGCGGACGATACCGTCATAGTTGCCGCCTAACACCTGGATGCTTTTCACCGAGGTGCGGATCTTGTCGATGGTAGCTTCGTCTGCGGTATAAGATCTGGCAATGGCCTCGTAGAGTTCTTCGGGAGCTTTCATGCCCCAGACGATCTCGTAACGGGTCTTGTTGCCCTCGGGATAAGCAACTTCATAATAAAAAGACTCTGCCACATCGGTAGAACTGAACTGGGAGTCGACCAGAGTGTAGAGCGCACCCTCGTTTTCTTCATCTCCGGCAGCAGCCTTTGTCTTGGAAGTCAGCTGCTTCTCCAGGTCATTTTCGCTGGAAGGGATCGTGGTAACGTCCGCATATCCGCCAGTGGAGTGATCGATGGTCAGGATGCCGATCTTATCGCAGATAAAGGTACGTCTGGAATCTGCATCGGCGATGTTGAACCAGTTCTTATCCGGCAGGGTGATCGTCAGCTTGCTGTCGTTGGTGGTGTAGAGCAGGTTGTCGTCAGAAGCAAGGCTGTCTGCCGCATTTTCATCTTTTGTGGATGTGTTGGTCTGAGTGGTGTCCTTCAGAGGGATAAGCGAACAGCCCGTGGTACCAAGAACTGTAGCCAGAATAACTGTGAGAAGGAGTCCTCGCTGAAATTTTCTGTACATATTGAATCCTTTCCATATTTGAATGATGCCGGAACTGCACGATTTTTTTTCACATCATCTGAATAATTAATTATAGTTTACACGCAACGAGAACGAAGTGCAAGTGTTACTGTTTAGTTTGAAAAGCTTTGAAAAAATGAGGGATATATTCTTGCAAGGCAAATCAATCTATGTTAACATAAAAATATTGTTGAAATATGTCGAATTACACAATTTAAGAGCGAAGAGGTTAAAAATGGAAAATCAAGAACGTATGGAAGAAGTAGAAATAGACCTGCTGGAGGTCTTTCACGCACTGGTGAGAAAGTGGTGGGCCATTGCTATGAGCCTGATCATCGGAGCATGCCTGGCGGGTGGAGTGACCCAGTTGATGATCACGCCTCAGTACGAAGCGTCTTCCATGATTTATATTTTATCAAATACGACGAGTATTTCGTCTGCACTGGATATCCAGCTGGGCAAACAGCTGACGGTAGACTTTGAGACGCTGGCTACCAGCCGTCCAGTTATTGAGGCGGTTATCGACAAACTGGATCTGGATACGAATTATAAGGAGATGCGAAATATCATTACCGTGCAAAATCCTTCTGAGACACAGATCCTGAAGATTACCTGCACCAATCCTGATCCGATCCTGGCCAGGGATATCGCCAATGCTATGGCAGACGCTACAGCAGCCCGCGTTGCAGAGGTCATGGTGACGGACAAGCCGAGCACGGTAGAAGAAGCAGTCGTACCGGAAGAGCCGAGCAGCCCGAGCCTTGTGAAGAATGTAGCCATCGGCGCACTCCTTGCAGCATTGCTGGCTATAGCCGTGCTTACCCTGCAGGTGATTATGGACGATACCATCAAGAAGGAAGACGATGTCATGAAATATCTGGAACTTAATACACTGGCAGCGATTCCTGTGGACAATGGTATGGTAAAGAAGAGAAACGTGAGAGGAAAGAAGGCTGCTAGAGCATGAAAAAAGGGAAAAATATCCTTTTTGGCGTATTGATTCTTATTGCTGCCGTGGCCATCGGGTATCTGGTATATTATTTTACGTCCCAGTACTCCAATGAACAGATCTACGAAGATCTGAAAGAAGAGGTGCAGGCTACGCCCACAGCGACACCGGAACCGACGGCTGTGCCTGAGGTGACGGAGAGTATTACGCCCACGGTGGTCCCAACCACGATAGATTTCCAGCCTCTGTGGGATGTGAATCCTGAAGTGGTGGCATGGATCGAGGTGCCGGGAACGGCTATCGCCTATCCGGTATTGCAGAGTGCATCCGATGATACCTATTATCTGGATCACACCATAGAGGGAGCGGCAGGGTATCCGGGATCTATTTATATAGAAAGTAATAATCATGCGACTTTCAGTGATTACAATATGGTTCTTTATGGACATAATATGAAAAACGGCACCATGTTTGCCGACTTGCACAGATATACGGATCTTTCTTATATGCAGACGAATCATCAGGTGATCATCGATACACCGGAACAGAAACTGACCTATGAGATATTCGCGGCGGTGAATTACAGTGATGCACATATTCTGAATGTCTATGATAATATGACGCTGGAGGGCAGGCAGGAATTTCTGGACAGCATCTACAATTCCTCCGGGATATTCCGGGATGATGTGGAGGTGACTGCGGCAGATCAGATCCTTACCTTAAGCACCTGCATCACCGGGCAGGATAATAAGAGATTTCTAGTGGAGGCAGTGCTGGTACATGAATAAAAAAATCATCCTCGCAGTTGCAATCCTTCTGGTTTTTTGCGGTGCAGGAGCCATCGGCTTTGTGGCGGCCCAGAATCAGAAAGCCACGGCCGTAGTGAGCAAAAACGACACAGCGGCCACAGGGCAGGAAGCGGACGGAGAAGAAGATACGGGCCTGACCATCACAGACGGCGGGGAGACCTACACCTACAATCCAAACCTGAAGACATTCCTGTTTCTTGGTGTGGATAAGACAGGGGAAGTCACACTTCAGGAAAATGCCGGACGAGGCGGACAGTCGGACTGTATTATACTGTTCGTGCTGGACAAGGCGAATAAGACCACTACGATGCTGGAGATATCCAGAGACAGTATGGTGGATATAGATATATACGGAATCTCAGGCGATTATGTAGCTACGGAAAAGGCCCAGCTGGCTACCCAGTATGCGTACGGGGACGGCGAAAAGCGAAGCTGCTGGCTGACCAGAAAAAAGGTGACGGAACTTCTGGGAGATCACGTGCGCATTGACGGATATATTTCCCTGAATATTGCAGGCATTGCCACACTGAATGACGCGATCGGCGGAGTCAGCATTACGGTGCCGGAAGACTATACGGATATTGACCCAGTGTTCGCCAAGGGCGCGACGATAACATTGACCGGAGAACAGGCAGAGAACTATGTGCGGTCCCGGGACAGCGATGTGACAGGAAGCAATGCGGCCCGCATGGAACGGCAGACCCAGTATCTGGAAGCTTTGTTTACCCAGATGCAGGGAAAACTGGACACAGGGACGATCACCCAGCTGCAGTCCAGCGCATCCCCATACCTGGTCACAGACCTGACACTGGATGAGATGAAGCAGATGGGCAGTTATACCATGAATGAGACGGTATACACGGTGCCGGGCGTCACAAAAGAGGGCGCAGAACATGATGAATTCGAGATAGACCATGACGGTCTTCAGAAGATAATCAAAGAAATATTTTACGACCACGAACAATAATAGCAGTATGCAGAAACCTTAACCGGTCTGTTGGATCAGCAAATATGCTGTCCGATGGACCGATTTTTTTGCCGAAAAGGACTGTTTTTTCGAAAAAAAATGGTTGCCAAGCGAGGGGGGGGGTGATACAATGTAGGCAGATATTAATATGCGTATATTGACGAGGAGGATTGATTCCAATGAGAAAGAAAATTTTAAGTATTGTATTAGCCGCAACTATGGTATTCGGCATGGCTACAACTGCTTTTGCGGCACCAAGCCCAGCCATAAAAGGTACGATTACAAAAGTTGAAGCAGCGAAAGACAAAAACGGCAATGCAGTAAAACTGGAAGTAAAAGAGATTTCAGCAGCAAATCTTGCGCCGGAACAGGTAGCAAAGGTTGAAGAAGTAAAGACTACAGCAGGTCTCAAGACTGTTATCGAATCTGTTATCGAGGCAGCAAAGGCAGCCATCACAGCAGGAACCATCGGCACAGCGACCAATGTGTTACCGGAAGAATTAGTAACTGTATTTGAAGAAGCAATGGCAAAAGGTACTCTTGTAGTAGCCGATGTAAAAGATATCGTTGCTCCGGCAGATGCTGTATTCCCGTTAGAGATGACCATCGCAGTTGATGGTGCTACCGCAGGTACAAAAGGCACTCTGCTTCATCTGAATGGTACCACCTGGGAAGCAATCAAAACTACCTTCGGTGACGGTACAGCAACAGGTATATTCGATTCTCTGTCTCCAGTAGCAGTTGTTTTAGATAATTCAACTACAACAGGAGCAACTACAGCAACCACAACAAGCACAGCTACTTCACCAAAGACTGGTGAAAATGCTACATGGGCAGTTGTTGCAGCATTCGTTGCAGTAGCAGCAATCGGCAGTGCATATGCAGTAAAAAGAAAAAGAGCATAAGACAAACCAGAAAGACAGATGACAATTGCGGAATCTCTTTCAAGATGACAAAACGATCATCCTGGAAGAGATTTCCTTGTATGTGAGGAGCTATTTAGGATGTTGAGACTGACTGACGTGCACTGCCATATCATACCGGGCGTGGATGATGGCGCAAAGGATCTGGAGACGGCACGGCGCATGCTGCGCAGGGAGTACCGGGACGGAGTGAGGCGCATTATCGTCACGCCCCATTACCGGAAGAACATGTTTGAGACTTCCATGGAAACGATACGGAAACAGTTTGGCAGGCTTCAGGCAGCGGCAAAAGAGGTGGGGGAAGACCTTCAGATAGAATTAGGCTGCGAGTATCATACCCATGGGGAGATGGCGAAATGCCTGGCGGCGGGAGAGCGTCCTACTATGGCGGGCAGCAGTTACGTACTGGTGGAATTTTCTTCCCGGCACAGCTTCCGGGTGATCTGGAATCAGGTCTGCAGTCTGCAGCTGGAAGGCTTTTGGCCGATTATCGCACATATAGAGCGGTATCCCTGCCTGGTGGAGAATCAGGATTATGTTCGTCAATTATCCGATCAGGGAGTCATGATCCAGATAAATGCAGGCAGTATACTGGGAGAAGAAGGCTTTTCCGTAAAATGGTTCTGCCGGAAACTTATGAAAGAGGATCTGATCGACCTAATCGGATCAGATGCACATGACCTGAAAGACCGTAAACCAAATCTGGGTGCGTGTGCTGCTTATGTAGAAAAAAAGATGGGGCGTAAGTATGCCCGAAAAATATTTGTGACGAATCCCGGCCGTATCAGGGCCGATTAAGAGGAGAAATATATGAATCAGTTAGTTTTGGAACCGGTAAAATTATCTTATGATGTGGAAGAGGAAATCAAGACCCTTCGAACCAGTCTGCAGTTCTTTCGGAATGACAAGAGGGTCATCATGCTGACCAGTTGTATCTCCGGGGAGGGAAAGTCCAATACTGCATATAGTGTGGCGCTGTCTCTGGCTGCTATAGATAAGAAGGTACTGCTTATTGATGCAGATATGCGGAAGGCTAAATCCGTAGTCCGGATCAGTGTGGGCAAACCGGAAAAGGGATTGTCCCATTTCCTGTCCGGGCAGGCTGCCATGAAGGATATCGTGTCCGCTACCAATATTCCGAACTTTTATTTTGTTGCAGCAGGGCCGGTACCACCTGACACCACAGAACTTTTATCCGGTGATCTGTTTGGCAAAATGATTACGGCACTGAGGGATATTTATGATTTTATTATCATCGATACTTCACCTTTGGGTCTGGTGGTGGATGCGGCTATTATTGCGGAACACTGTGACGGGGCGATTATGATGATCGAGTCAGGAAAGATCAAATACCGTTTTGCCCAGGAAGTAAAACAGAAATTGGAAAAGACAGGCTGCACGATCATGGGTGTAGTCCTGAATAAAGTAAACTGGAAGACCAGTGGCAAGTATTACGGAAAATACTACGGGAAATATTATGGCAATTATTATGGAAGTCCATACGGCGGAGCAGATGAAAAATGAGTGGTAGAAAAATAGGAATCTTATTAGGAATCGGATGCGTTGTTCTACTATCAGCGAATGTTCTTATTTACATGGTCAAAGACCATAGCGAGCCGGTGATTACTTTTGGCTCGGAGGTACCGGCCTACACGGAGGGCATGACGGACGAAGAACTTCTGGCAAATGTGAAAGCACAGGACAAGCAGGATGGGAACCTGACGGCTGCAGTCGCAGTGCAGAAGGTATCCAAACGGGCATCTGGCATACAGGTGACCTATCTGGTCAAAGACAGCAGCAATCATGTGGCTACGGCCATGCAGGTGCTGCAGGAGAAAAAGGGCAGCGAGCCGGAAAAAAAGACTGATACAGAGAACAAAACAGATACAGAAAATACAGAAAATACGCCAGAGGAGCCGGCGGAGAGTACTGGGGACGCGGCCACACAGGAGGCGGAAGCCACACCGGAGCCAACACCAACAGAAGAAGTGAATCCGGAGGCACCGGTGATCACGCTGAATACAGATGCGGCCACATTGAAAACAGGAGAGACCTTCTCCTATGCAAAGTATATTGACAGTTTCTCCGATAATAAGGACAGCCAGAGTTCTCTGGAGCGAAGCATTCGCGTAGAAGGTGCGGATACGAACACACCCGGAGTACAGGAAGTGCGGTACTATATTATCGATAATGATGGAAATAAAAGTGCCGATGCGATCCTTACATTGACGATAGAATAGATGTATGTAAAAAAAACAGAAAAATATACGAAATCAATTAAGTTTTCAACCCCCAAATACGCAAAAAGTGCAAAAATTTGTGCAATGTTTGTTTTTGCGTTGTAAAATTGCGAAATTTGCGATATAGTAAGAAGTGAGAATTTTACTGGAAAGTGTGTGGGGGGGGTAAAATGAAAGGTTTATATGATGTTCACTGTCATATTCTTGCAGGCATAGATGACGGAGCTGCGAACAAAGAAGTTGCAAAACGTATGCTGCAGTCGTTATACAACGACGGCGTTACAAATATTATTGTTACACCTCATTTTCGAGGGGGATACTATACTCCTGATAAAGACAAAATAGATAATGCTATAGGACAATTAAGAGAGCTTACCAAGTTGGTATCTGAAGAGATGCAGATATATCCGGGATGTGAGATTTTCTGGACTTCTCATTCACTAGAGAGACTGCAGAACAAACAGATCTATTCCATGGCAGGTTCTTTTTATGCGCTTGCAGAGTTTTTGCCGAGTGTTGATTACAGGCAGATACACAGTTCGATGTACGAACTACAGTGTGCCGGATATACGCCCATAGTGGCGCATGCGGAGCGGTGCGAATGTCTGTTCAAATATCCAGAACATATTGAAGAACTGGTACGCATGGGAGCGTGTATACAAATGAACGCCGGATCCATAGCGGGCAAAGGCGGATTGACCATGAAATGGTTCTGCAAGAAGATCATGAAGAAGAATCTGCTTCATTTTGTGGGGACAGATGCTCATGATGTGGGAAAACGAGCGCCTAATATGGGCGAATGCGCCAAGGTGATGAGTAAGACCATGGGCGAAGCGTATACAAAGAAAATATTGATCAGCAATCCATCAAAGATTGTTCGAAATGAAATGCTATAACTATTTAAGGGAGAAAGAAAACATATGGATGACAGAATCAAAAACGATGAAGTGGAAATCGATCTGAAAGAATTATTCTACGTTTTGTGGGATCATATCTGGACGATCCTTTTTGCAGGTCTGGCGGTGGGGCTGGCTGCATTATTTATTACCAAAGCCTTTATTACCCCGCAGTATGAATCCACGACGAAGATGTATGTGCTGAGCAAGGCATCCGATGCTTCCAACAACAGCGTTACGTCTTCCGAACTGCAGACCGGTAGTATGCTGACCAACGACTATATGCAGCTGGTTACCAGCGGCCCCGTAATGGAGCAGGTCGTTACCCAGCTGAATCTGGAGATCGACAGTGAAGAACTGGCGAAAAAGATCAGCGTGAGCACACCTACCGATACCCGTATCCTGGCGATCACCGTGACGGATGATGATCCGTATGTGGCGCGTGATATCGCAGATGCAACCAGAGTGGCAGCGTCCAGCCATATTGCGGACGTAACAGGAGCTGAGGCGGTCAATGTGGTAGAAAATGCCAACATTCCAAAGAAACAATCCAGCCCGAGCATCATGAAGAATACAATGATCGGCGGTTTGGTAGGACTGTTCCTTGCCATCCTGATCCTAATCCTGAATTACATGCTGAATGACTCTCTGCGCACCTCTGAGGACGTGGAAAAATATCTGGGCGTAAGCGTACTGGGTGTTATTCCCATTGGAGAAAATGAGAAGAAATCAAAGAAAAAGAAACGTCAGAATAAAAGAGGAAAGAAGTAGGGAGGAGAGGAAATCATGGCAAACGTATTATTAAGCAAAATTGATAAGGATGATTTTCGAATGAATGAAGCATTCAAGAT
>JAQUWF010000128.1 GCA_028692975.1 Lachnospiraceae bacterium | reverse complement strand
AAGGCGGGAAGTTGATGTGGGACCGTAAGGCAAGCGAAAAAGTACGGTCTGGCAGGCGGGAAGTTGCTATGGGACCGTAAAGCAAGCGAAAAAGTACGGTCCGGCAGGCGGGAAGTTGCTATGGGACCGTAAGGCAAGCGAAAAAGTACGGTCTGGTGGGCGAAAAGTTGCTATGGGAATGAAAAATATTATCAATACAGCAGGTTGATAACCGGGAAAAAAAGGTGTATCATGAATTTTGAGGTTAGCAAAGACTAACCAACAAAAGGACGTGTAATGGCACAATTAGAGGTATATGAAGTTAAATTCAATAATTACTATTTCCTATGAGGTTAGTGCACACTAATATAAGAAGGGGGAAATCATAAATTGAAAAAAGAAAGTTCTTTGCAAAAACTATTTGCATATGCTGGAAGTTATCGGTATCTGACGATATCTGCATGCATATTGTCCATGCTCAGTGCATGGATTGCCCTGGTTCCATTTTATTATATTTGGAAAATCGTAAGAGAGGTTTTGGAAACCGCACCTGATTTTAGCAGAGCGGTACATGTAAGCCAGTATGGCTGGTGCGCGGTGGGATTTGCACTGCTATCTATGCTGATTTACATATGTGGTCTGATGTGCTCGCACATTTCGGCATTCCGGGTGCAGGCAAATATGCGCTCACAGATGATGCAGCATATTATAACACTTCCCATGGGATTCATGGATGGCATCGGTAGCGGAAAGGTTCGCAAAATCGTAAATGAATGTAGCGAGTCCACGGAGACTTATCTGGCACATCAGCTGCCGGACCGGGCAGGGGCTATGGCAACACCGGTGGGACTGCTGGTTCTGCTGCTGGTGTTTGACTGGAGATTAGGCCTTTTGAGCCTGATACCGATTGCGGCAGCCTTTCTCATTATGGGAAGCATGACCGGAAACAAGATGAAGGCGAAAATGGCCGAGTACCAGAATGCATTGGAGGAAATGTCCAATGAAGCGGTAGAATACGTGCGGGGCGTGCCGGTGGTTAAGACCTTTGGACAGTCCGTTTTTTCTTTTAAGCGATTCAAGGCATCTATTGATAATTATGAAAAATGGGTCACCTCCTATACGAAGGATCTGCGCCCGCCCATGGTCTTGTATACAACCATTATCAATGCCGTTTTTGCGGTTTTGATTGGGGCGGCTTTTTTCTTCACGAGAAATGGAACGACCAATACCTTTATCTTGAATCTGATTTTTTATATTATCATTACCCCAATCATCACAGTTACTTTAAATAAAATCATGTTCTCCAGTGAGAATGCTATGATCGTGGAAGATGCGCTGGCGAGAGTGGACAGTATTATGACCATGAAACCATTAGAAGAAACAAAGCAGCCAAAGTCTCCCAAAGACAGTTCCATTACATTGGAGCACGTATCGTTCCGGTATCAGGATGCAGCAAAGGATGCGATCCATGGGGTATCCTTAAAGATTCCATCGGGCGAACATGTAGCGTTCGTAGGCCCATCTGGCGGCGGCAAGACCACATTGGCCAGCCTCATCGCCAGATTCTGGGATGTGACAGAAGGAAAGATCCGTATCGGCGGTGTGGATGTGAGAAATATTTCCAGCAAAGAACTTATGAACACCGTCTCATTTGTATTTCAGGACAGCAAGCTTTTGAAGATGTCTATTCTGGACAATGTGCGCATGGGTAAACCGGATGCCACAAGGCAAGAAGTGCGGCAGGCATTGACGGATGCAGGCTGTGATGACATTATCGAAAAAATGCCCCAAGGCATGGATACCATGATCGGAAGCCACGGGACCTATGTGTCGGGAGGCGAAGCGCAGCGGCTTTCCATCGCCCGGGCCATGCTAAAGAATGCGCCTATACTGATTTTGGATGAGGCCACCGCCTTTGCTGATCCAGATAATGAGGCGAGGGTCCAGGAGGCATTCGTGAGATTATCCCAGGGAAAGACCGTTATTATGATCGCCCACCGTCTGACTACGGTGACTGGGACAGACCGGATCTACGTGCTGAAGGATGGACGGATCGAAGAGCAGGGCAAGCACAAAGAACTGGAAAAATCCAAAGGATTGTATGGGCACATGTGGGCGGAATACAATAAATCCGCGGCGTGGAAAGTGGGAGGTGCATTAAAATGAGTTTGAATGAACGATTACAGCATAAATATGCCCTTTCCAGACAGGGCGCATCCGATATGATGAAAGCCTTTGTCAGTGTTACCTGCTCCAATGTGGTGCTGATGTTCCCGGTAGGGCTTCTATATTATCTGATCCGGGATTTTATGAACAATACACTGACGAGGGAGCGCATTCCCTTTTATGCAGCGGGATGCATCATTTGCCTGGCGCTCATTGGCATTACTACGTATATTCAATATAATGCCACTTTCTTTGCCACCTATGTGGAAAGCGGTGTGAGGAGAACGACGCTGGCTGAAAAATTGAGAAAACTGCCCTTGTCATTCTTTGGGAAAAAAGATCTGGCAGATCTGACCAGCACGATTATGGCAGATTGTGCCACACTGGAGACGGCGTCTTCTCATTGGATACCGGAATTGATCGGTGCTTTGATTTCCACCTGTCTGGTTGCCATCTCCCTGTTTTTCTTTGACTGGAGAATGGCACTGGCGGCATTGTGGGTGCTTCCGGTAGCGTTCGTCATTGTGCTTTCTGCATCGAAAGTCATGAATCGTTCCGGCAAAAAGCATATGAAGTTAAAGATGGACTGCGCAGACGGCATACAGGAATGCCTGGAGACGGTGCGGGATCTGAAGGCAAATAATGCACAGAAAGACTATATGAATGGTCTGGAAATAAAGATTCGTGCCGTGGAGAAACATGCCGTCGTCAATGAATTGACTACAGCAGTTTTTGTTTGCTCTGCACAGATGGTACTAAAATTAGGAATTGCCACAGTAGCACTGGTGGGTGGTATTTTATTAGTCCGCGGAACTCTGGATGTGATCACCTTCTTCATGTTCCTTCTGCTTGTATCCAGATTATATGACCCCATGCAGATATCCCTGCAGAATCTGGCGGCCATCATTGCAGCAGGTGTTCCCTGCGGACGTATGGATGAGATCCTTTCTCACGACGTGCAGACCGGAACCGAGGTGTTGTCAAATCAGGGCTATGATATTACCTTTGACCATGTTGGATTTAATTATAATGCAGAAGAAACGGTTTTGTCGGATGTGTCATTTACCGCAAAGCAGGGCGAGGTAACGGCACTCATCGGACCCTCCGGTGGTGGAAAGACTACTGCCTCACGGTTGGCCGTTCGTTTTTGGGATGTGGATAAAGGCAAGATCCTGGTGGGCGGCATGGATGCAGCTACCATCGATCCGGAGACACTGATGTCTCTGTATGCCATCGTATTCCAGGATGTGACGCTGTTTAATAATACGGTCATGGAAAATATCCGGATCGGAAGAAAGGATGCTACAGATGTAGAAGTCATCGCTGCTGCAAGAATGGCACATTGCGATGAGTTTGCAGAAAAAATGCCGAATAAATGGAATACGATGATCGGAGAGAATGGTTCGGAATTATCAGGCGGAGAAAGGCAAAGAATCTCCATTGCGCGAGCATTTTTGAAGGACGCGCCCATTATTTTGCTTGACGAGGCCACTGCATCGTTGGATGTGGATAATGAGACATTGATCCAGGAGTCGTTGTCGAAGCTGATCAGGAACAAGACGGTTCTCATTATTGCCCATAGGATGCGTACCGTTGCCACGGCAGATAAAATAGTCGTGCTAAAAGACGGCATCGTAGCCGAACAGGGCAGCCCGGATGCGTTAGCAAAGAAAAACGGCATCTATCAACATATGATTCAGATGCAGCTAAAGGCAGAAGCGTGGAAAATCTAGCAAGTGTGTTTTAAATTACATGGATAAAAAGGAAACAGGACCAGGCAGCTACTACTAGCAACTGCTTGGTCCTGTTTTGACTAATTATCCTATCACCACCTCACAAAGGCAGCCCCTCAAAAACTTTGAATACCCGATTATATTCAGAATGGCTCTTTTTCGTATATGCCGCAGTTAGAGAAAAGAGAAGATACCCATGCGTATTTCGAAGGTATTTATACTTCCATCCTATTAAAAGACATTATGGCACGTTACCGGATTTAGGGGGAACGGCAGAGAATCCTCAGGCGGGGCATATAGAAGAAAAATGAGTTTCCCTGCCCCGTATTCGCAAATATAATGCCAAATAAGCAGGCGATGGGGCAGTGGCAGAAAAATTCACACATGGTGCCCCGCTATTCCAGCCAAACGGGGCATGGGAGTTGAAAAAAATGCAGGTGCCCCATTGAGTGATGAAAAGAGAGAAAAAATGTACGAAAATGCGTGATGCGGGGCAGGGGATGGAAGAAAAAATGTATATGCCCCTTGGGGAGGGACAAGCCGGATTTTCATGGGGTATAGATTATTTTTTTGCAGTTGACTTTCAAATGTTCAATGCCTATGTTATACATAACAGGATTTCGCCCATGCAAACGATAGACTTATAGAGTATTTTCGGTCAGGCTATTTTCAATTCGATATTCTTTGGGCAACTGGTCAGTAAAGTCTTTGAAAATCCGGCTAAAATAATGCTGATTTGAGAATCCCAGCATTTCACTGATTTCCCGCACAGAAAGTTCTGGCTGGAGCAGTAATTTCTTCGCATCATTAATTCGCAGTGTGTTAATCAGTTTTAATGGTGCCTCACCCTTTTGCTTCTTAAAAATTCTGGTTAAATAGGATTGATTAAAATGGTATTTTTTAGCCAACTCAGACAAGTTGATAGACTCTGTATAATGGGAATGGATGAAACTATCTAAATTTTCAATCGTATCCTCAATTTCTGATGGTATGGACTGATACAATATCAGCCAGTGCAGCAATTCCGAAACTATTTTGTCCGTTGCATCAGAAAGTGTCTGTTCTGTTTCCAGAATCTGAAATATATTCTTGTACATTTCATCATATTCGTCCTCGGAAAAATATAAATTTTGCTGCAGGATATGTAAAAACTGCAATAATATTTTTTCTATCCACTGCTGTGGATACTGCGCTTTTTCCCATTCTGTCAATAAACCGCTGACTGCCATCTGGAATCCGGCAGTGTTATTGGAAACTATCAGGGTCTGGAAATGGTTGATGAAATTAATAGGCAGTACGGCAGGCGACAAACTTTTAGATGCTGACGGAAATGCAAATATTGCGGAGTGCCCGATTACGTACGCAGAGGAAAGCAATTTGTAGAGCATACCTGCCATATCATGTAACTGTGCGAAGTCTACAGTGTTTTTGCTGTAAACTAAAGTTACGGAGGCCAAAGGCATACTTCCCTTTAGAATATTGTGTAAGGTATCAGCGGTATCTTGAATAGGGTCAGGTAAATCTTCTGCCAAAAGCAGTTTTATATTATACCACTGATAAGGGAAAAACCAAAAATCCGATTCTTTAAAACAATCATCCTTTAAAAGTGGTATTTCAGATAGTGTTTTCCACTCATTTTGATATGTCAGCTCGCCTGCGGCTGTATCATTATGCAGCTGTAAATTGCCAAGACAAATTAAAAACATGGAAAAACGGCGTGATTCCAAGGTTAGCCCCATGGACTGCTGAGAAGAGAGGGCAGGAGCACCTTTTATTTGGTGGTTCAGGATTTCATAAATCTGTCCCTTCTTATCCCCCAGGATTTGTTCCCGTAAAGAAAATAGCAGTTTTTCTAACGCTTCCTTTTGCAGTGGTTTCAATAGATAATCATATACTCTGTAAGCTAAAACTGTGCGGGCATATTCAAAATCATCATATCCACTGACAATTACGGTGTAAATTTCAGGATAATCTTCATGCAGAATTCTTGCTAATTCCAGTCCATCCATGATTGGCATACGAATGTCTGTGAAGACGATATCAGGGTGAAGGCGCCCGATGATATCCAGAGCCTCCTTTCCGTTGTAGACTTCTCCGATGACGTCAAAATCATCGGATACCGCAGTGATCTTCCTGCTTATATTCCTGATTAAGAGAACTTCATCTTCCACAACAAGAACTTTAATAGTTTTGGTTTTCATCGCTTATAGCTCCTCACATTTGCCGGTATATTTGTAGTTTGCCGTATAACTAATCGGGTAATGCTGCACTGGAACCTTCTGAAAGGGGCCCTCCGATTGTAACACAGGCACCTCCTTTTTCCATATTTTCCAGCTTGAATATCATGCAATCTTTATAGCGCAGGAACAGTCTGGTATAGAGGTTTAAAAGTCCCATGCCATTAATTGATAAGTCAGGGAGCGGTTTGTCAGAGTCTATCTGTAAAGTCTGGCTGTAGAACTGTTCCAGATATTCTTCCGAAAAACCAGAGCCATTGTCCGTTATCCGTAACCTCCATTCTCCGTTTTGAGTAAACCCATCTATAGAAATAATCCAAGGCGGCTCCACATTCAGAGCATATTTCACACAATTCTCTACAAGTGGCTGAAGAATCAACTTAGGGACTTTCAACGAAAATAGGGATTCATTAATATCCACATGGAATTGAATACGTTCTTCATATTTTACCTTAATCAGTTGGATATAAGAACGTGTATGCTCAATTTCTTGTCTTAGGTCCACATTCATGGCAGCGCCGGAGGCAATATAACGCAGCAGCAGGGCGAGATCATTGCACATCTCTACAATTTTATTGTTTTCTCCATCTTCAGCTAATACGCTGATGGAAGCAAGTGTATTGTAGAGGAAATGTGGATTCATCTGCGATTGGAGTGCTAACATTTTCGCATCGGTTGCCATGGTATGTGCAGCAACTACGTTTTGCAATGAATTTTGCAGGTTTATCTGCATTTGTTCGAAGGAGTGGCTCAATGAATCCAATTCCTTAAAATTACTTTTATAAATTGGCATATCAAAGGTGCTTAGATTATCCAACGTCAGGGAACGGGCTGACTGTTCCAGTTTCTTCAGTGGGGTAGAAAGCTTTGCGGCAATCTGGTAGGTGATAGAGAGCGTCAGCAGTAATATAATAAAAGATACTGCAATAATGACGGTCCGAAACAAGTAGAAGGAAGACAGTAAATTTTTTTCTGATGCGGTAACAAAAACAGTCCAATTTGTAAAGGGAGAATTTTTATAAGCAAAAAGCGTCGGGGACTTATCCGCCGTTCTGGAGATAACAGGTGCATCGCTATACGCTGGGGTTTGAATTGTATCCATAATAAAATCCGGTGTTTCCTTTTGGATTGAGGTATTATAAGGATATATACACTTTCCGTTCCTATCATAAATTAAGATTTTCTTTTTATCACTTTGGTTATGTATGGCATTCTGAATCTTATGGCTGAGATAAGAATATTGGAACTGAAGCTCCAAAATAGCAGTTTCTTTGTTAGAATTAAAGCCATCAGGGGAAAAAGACCGTGCCAGAGACACAACCGGAGTATCGGATGGGTTAAATTCCGGTAAGTGTGAAGGCAGTATCATCATTTTACCGTAGGCTTCCAGTGTGGGACTAACCCAGCTGACTTCGGAGAGGGCATCAGGATCTATCATCTTAAAGGTATTGGTCATCCCCACATGAATATAGCGACCGGAGGTGTCAAACATATTCAACTCCATATTGTCGAAAGAAAGCTTGATGATATCAAATAAAGCGTCCGAGTAAGCAGTTCTTCTATTATAGACTGTGAGATCATCGGAATATAAATCCTGAAGAAACAGGGATTTAAGCTGTTTTGAACTCACAATACGCTTAGAAAGCTGATTCATCTGGTCCATCTGGGTATCCAAAAGGGTGGAGAGGTTGTCACAGTCAGCCTGAAGCTCACTCGTTGCATTTTCTCTGAGCGTCTTTCCCCAGACCATATAGAGTAATATCATGAAGATGAGAATGATAGAAAATATTAATGTGGCGTATCTGGAAAATAGTTTAAAATGAAGAGATTTCATCAAGCCACCTCATATGATTTTGTAATGTATTATGATTACT